>NZ_ABOX02000017.1 GCF_000172555.1 Pedosphaera parvula Ellin514 | reverse complement strand
GCAATTGGCGCAGGAAGTGAAGGAAGAACGGAATGCGCGGTTGTTGAGCCTGGTGAATGAGTTGGCGGGGCATCGCTATGATCGTTATGTGGGCGAGCAGGTGGAGATTTTGGTGGAGGGTGAGAGCAAGAAGAACTCGACGCGCATGATGGGGCGGACGCGGACGAACAAGATCGTGGTGTTCGACGGATCGGAGCGGCATCGTGGGCATTTGATGGATGTGAAGATCAACCGGGCGGGATCGTTCACGTTGTATGGCGACCCGGCGATCATCAACATGGATTAAGGAGCGGTGAGCAACTGGTATGAGGAAACATCTCGCCTTTATCGTTCCATCGATTAGCATCCTCGCTCGAATCATTGGGTAAGCAGTCACGTATGCAAATAACACTTTCGACATTGGCAGTGGTGCTGGGTTTGGGCTATGCCCTGCCGCAGATATACGGTGTTTTGAAGCCGGCGGCTTTTGGGGCGAGTGTGCGGAAGTTTCCGCGTTCACTGCCTTGGGGATATGCGCTGATGCTGACGGCGACGGCGTGGTTTCTTTATTACTTCAATCAAGAATCAGTTTCTGATTTTGCGGCGTACAAGAATATGTTGATGGCGTTTTTTGGCGCCATTGGTGTGGCCTCATGCTTTTTCGTGAAGGATTATCTGGCAGTGCGTGGGTTGGCGGTGGTGCTGATGCTGATCGGAAAAGTGATCTGCGATACGGCGCGTTGGGCTGATACAGAGTGGCGATTGCTGATCATCAGTTGGGCGTATGTAATGGTGATTGCGGGTATCTGGTTCACGATTTATCCCTGGCATCTGCGTGATTTGCTGAACTGGGGCACGGCGAATGAGAAGCGGATTCGATTGGGCAGCGCGATTCGACTGGCGTTTGGATTATTGGTGGCGGTGCTGGGATTGACGGTTTTCAGGGCAGCCTAGTGCTTGATTGCAAGCACTGATTTGGTCAGTGGTGGTTTGATTTGATTGAGTGATTCATGGACTGGATTACCGACAAAATTGCAATTGGCAATTCTCTCGACGCCAAGAATGTTGAGCTCTTGAAGAAGGAAGGAGTGAAATCCATTTTGAGCCTGGATGGCACACCTGCGGGAATCGAGCCCAAGGAGTTGGGAGTTAAAAGGATTGTGATCCGGAAATTGCAGGATGGTCTGCAGAATCAACCGGCCGAGTTCCTGGACGCGGTAAACGAGTTGAAACGGTTGGTGGTGGAGACCGGGCCGGTGCTGGTTCAATGTCGCGCGGGGAGGAGTCGATCAGTCATCTTGGTGGCAGCTTACTTTATGAGATCCCTGGGAATATCTGCCAGGGAGGCCATTGCCAAAGTGGCTGCAAAGCGTAAGCCTGGAATTACGCCCGGCATCGAAAAATTATTAGATCATGTTGTGTGTTAACCCTGAGAAATGAACTGAATCGTGGCGAGGTCCCAAGGTAAAATTTTGGTGATTCGAGGTGGAGCGATTGGTGATTTCATTTTGACGTTGCCTGTGTTGGCGGCGTTGAAACAGCAATTTCCGGCGGTGCATTTGGAGGTGTTGGGATATCCGAATGTGGCGCAACTGGCAACATACGGCAATTTAGTTGCAAATGTGAAAGCGATTGAAGGGAGAGATTTGGCGAGTTTTTTTGCGCGTGATGGAGTCCTTCCCACAGAGTTGATTGGTTACTTCGGTCAGTTCGACATCATCATCTCCTATTTGTATGATCCGGACCAAATCTTCGAGACAAACGTGGGACGTTGTTCGGGGGCGCAATTCATTGCCGGTCCGCATCGGCCCGACGAGACGCAGAGCCTGCACGCGACGGAGGTTTTCTTAAAACCTTTGGAACGCCTGGCGATTTTCGAAGCGGACACGGTTCCGAGGTTGGAGGTAAGCAAGGCATTCGAAACCAGCACCACAACGGGCCGCTGGCTGGCGTTGCATCCGGGCAGCGGGAGCGATAGAAAAAACTGGCCGGAGTGGAAATGGGTGGAATTAATCCATCACCTGGTGAAATCGACCCACTTAAATTTGATGATTGTAGGTGGTGAAGCAGAGCGGGAGCGGTTGCCGCGTTTGGCCCAGCCGGTTCCTGCCACGCGGTTGAAATTGTTGCAAAGCGTGGCGTTGCCGGAATTGGCACAATGGCTTGCCTCGGCAAGTGGATTCGTCGGACATGATTCGGGGATATCACATTTGGCCGCGGCGGTGGGAGTGCCATCCGTGATTTTGTGGGGTGATACTGCGGAGGCTGTTTGGAGTCCGCGCAGCAAACAGATTACGATCTTGCGCGACCAGCATGGGCTGAAGGGACTGTCGCTGGAGGTGGTCATCAATCAGGTGGAGCAGCTCCTGAAGAAGGGCTGAAGGGGCAGTGGAAGTTTTAAGTGTCTCATGATTAAAAATGATGTCTCAGATCCAGACATGCATTTCAGATATACATATTTATTCGTTAAGTCCTCGACATTTTAGGAACGGAGAGCTAAGCGTTGAGAATTCAGTTTTGGTCAGCCTAGGATAAGGCGGCAGGAATAGGGAATTGGAGCAAGCATGTCGGATTAAAGGGAAGTCCAAGCGATTGGGCTTGATAGCTGCTTTGATTTTTTGCCGAAGCGAATCAGAAACAATTGATCTTTACGTGATGAAAAGAATCCTGGTTATCGACGATGAAGAGTGGTTGCGGGAGATGATCCAGCTCGCGTTGCGGCAAAAGGGCTATGAAGTTGTCGAGGCCGAGAATGGAGCGGTGGGAATCGAGAAGGCACGCAAAATTTTGCCAGACCTGATCCTTTGCGACGTCAATATGGAGAAGGTGGATGGCTACCGCACGTTATCATCGTTACGGAGTGAAGCGAGCACCGCGGCGATACCATTTATCCTGATGACGGGTCTGGCGGATAATGCTGGGATGCGTCACGGCATGGAACTGGGTGCCGATGATTATTTGCCCAAGCCTTTCACCATTGATGCCCTTTATGCAGCGGTGGAAGCGCGCCTTAAGAAATCCCAGGCGTTGCGCGATGAGGCTGAGAAGAAATTGGCGGACTTGCGCGATAATATCAGCATGATGCTGCCGCATGAATTGCGGACGCCGCTGAATGGTATTCTGGCCTATGGTGAGATTCTGGCGGCTGATGCTGCATCATTGCAACCGGCCGAGATTGCCGAGATGGGACAGATTATTCATGAATCCGGCAAGCGGTTGGAACGCCTGATCGAAAACTTTTTAATTTATTCGCAAATCGAACTGATCGGCGCCGATCCCCAAAGGGCCAGTGCCTTGCGCAAGAAACAGACTGCATTTCCCCGCAAAATTGTGGAGACTCGGGCGGCATTGCAGGCCGAAGCGACCGGGCGTTCCGCTGATTTGAAACTCGATCTAAGCGACAAACCGGTTGCCATTTCGGAGGATTATCTCACCAAGATTGCCGATGAGTTGATTCATAATGCGTTTAAGTTTTCCAAAGCCGGGACGCCGATTCAGATTTCACTTTTCCCTTCCGAACTCGATTTGACGCTTTCGATTGCAGACCATGGTCGGGGGTTGGGGACGGAACATGTCCGCAGAGTTGGGGCTTACATGCAATTTGAGCGCAAGATGCATGAGCAACAAGGGCTGGGTTTGGGGCTTGTGATTGCGAAGCGGTTAACCGAACTGCACGGTGGAAGTCTCATAATCCAAAGCGAACAAGGCGTAGGCACCACCGTGATTGTGCGCCTGCCTTTGGCCATGCCTGCATAATCAGGGATACTCTTAAAAGGGGAGATATCGGTGGATATTCCACCGCTCGATGGTGGGGAGGCGTGAGAGAAATTCGCTGATGAGAAACACGAGCGCGATTCCCAATAAGGGGGCAAAATCGACCTTGGACATGCGCAAAGGAATCCAGCTTAATGGTGCGAGCAGGTTGTGTGCGCTGGCGTTGATAAACCCCCAAAAAGGATGATTCCCCAGATAAACGTAGCTGTTCAAAAGATGAAAAAGGAATATTCCGACGAGCAGGTATTTCAAGGAGAGATAGCTTCCGATGCCGATTAAAACTGCCTGCTGGAATAGTTGAGTTGTTGATTTCGCCGAGGGGACAATGGCCAGTTTGATGAATACTGGATGCAACACAAGCCAAAGCAATGCGGTGATTGCAAATGGGAGCAGCAGTTTGACAGAGCGCGGCCAACGTTCAATCCATCGAACATGTTGGCGGACGGTTTTCTGGATGGGATCATTATCAGGGATATTTGAGTTTGCGGCAGAAAGCAGAATGCACCAGAAGTAAAAGATCGCCAGAGTGACAGCAAAACTCAGGATTGAAAAAATGAGCATCGATGAAAGGAGGAACTTTTGGTACAAGTAATCGCTGCGAAAAGTAACGTCGATTACACCCAGCCCCAAACTCGGGCTTAAGCTCATGGCTGGACAGATGAACCAATAAATTACGGCACGCAAAAACAGCAACCCGAGCAGCGCAGCCAGAAACTTTGAACGTAGAGGGGCGGAAGTATCAGCTTTTCTAAGAGTGCCAGCGAGGGTGGCGGCGGTGGCGCGGGCCAGGGGATCAAAGTTGATCGCCAGCCAGTTGAGCCAGAGCAACAGGCCAGCGAGGTTCAGAATAAAATCAATTATCGGCATGGTTGCTGGAACGTACCGATTGTTCGGTATCTTTTTCTTCCTGATTGGCAACAAGCTGCCGCACAAAAAGCAAGAAAATGAGACCGGTGTCAAGCCAGCACGTTCCAGCCAGACATCCTTGGCAGTATCCTGATCGGACACTGCGGTTACATCATTTTCAGCAAGGTATCGGCCATTTCGGAAGGTGTAGCAGCAATGCCGATGCCAGCCTCCTTAAAAGCGGCTATTTTTGCGGCAGCCGTGCCTTTTCCACCGCTAACGATGGCCCCTGCGTGTCCCATGCGACGTCCGGGAGGTGCAGTTGCGCCAGCGATGAAACCAGCCACTGGCTTTTTGCAATTCTTTTTAATCCATTCGGCTGCTTCTTCCTCGGCCGAACCGCCGATTTCACCTATCATAATGATTCCATGTGTCTCTGGATCGTCATTAAACATTTTAACGATATCCAAATGGGAGGTGCCGTTTACGGGATCACCGCCGATACCTACGCAGGTTGATTGGCCAACCCCGCGACAGGTAAGTTGCCAGACGGCTTCATAGGTCAAGGTTCCGCTGCGGGAAACAACCCCAATATTGCCCTTTTTATGGATGTAGCCTGGAGCGATGCCGATGCGGCAACCACCATGGGAATCCTTACCTTCACCGGGTGTTACCAATCCCGGGCAATTTGGTCCAATGAGACGGGTTTTACTGCCTTGCATGGCGCGTTTAACTTTTACCATGTCGTTCACCGGGATGCCTTCGGTAATGCAAACAGCCAGATCGAGTCCGGCATCTACCGCTTCCAGAATCGCATCTGCTGCGAATGGTGGTGGGACAAAGATGGCGGAAACGGTCGCGCCGGTCAGTTTTGCGGCTTCAGCGACGGTATCAAAAATAGGAACTTTATTCTCAAAGAGCTGGCCACCTTTGCCAGGCGTGACCCCGGCGACAACCTGACTGCCATAGGCGAGACTGAGTTGAGTGTGTTTTGCGCCAAAGCTTCCCGTGATGCCTTGGACCAAGATCTTCGTAGTAGGAGTTACAAGAATCGACATAGAATGAAAATTTGGAGCTTCTTATTTGCCAACGGCCTTAACGACTTTTTGTGCCGCATCGGACATGGAATCGCCGCTGATGATGGTCAGCCCCGATTCTTTCAAGGTTTTCTTGCCGGCTTCGACATTGTTGCCCTCCAAGCGCACAACCAAAGGAAGCTTAAGCCCGGTTTCACGAACCGCCGCCACAATTCCTGTGGCAATGACATTGCAGTCCATGATGCCACCGAAAATGTTTACGAGGATCCCCTTTACGTGGGGATCACTCAGAATAATTTTGAAAGCGGCCGTAACCTGCTCCTTGCTGGCGCCACCGCCTACATCGAGGAAGTTGGCCGGGTTGCCACCGAAATGCTGAATGATGTCCATGGTGGCCATCGCCAAACCGGCGCCATTGACCAAACAGGCAATGCTTCCGTCCAGCTTGATATAATTGAGGTTGAATTTGCTGGCTTCAATTTCCAGCGGTGCTTCCTCGGCGAGGTCGCGCATCTCCTGGACATTCTTGTGACGGTAAAGCGCGTTGTCGTCCATGCCGACCTTCGCATCGACAGCGACGATGGTGTCTTTCCCATCCGGTCCTTCAATGATGCAGAGAGGGTTGATTTCCACCATTGCGGCATCGCATTCCCACCACGTCCTATAAACTCCCATGAGGAGCTTTGCCGCAGGATTGATCAGATCGCCCTTGATGCCAAGCGCTGCCGCCAGCTTACGTGCTTGATAAGGCATCATGCCCACGGCGGGATCGATGGTTTCTTTGACAATCTTTTCGGGTGTTTTTTCAGCAACTTCTTCGATGTCCACTCCGCCCTCGGTGCTGACCATAACGAGAGGACGGGAAGAGGCACGATCCAGCAGCACGGCGAGATAGAGCTCTTTTTTAATCGCTGGCGCGGCAGCAACCAATAATTTGCTTACCAGACGGCCTTCCGGGCCTGTCTGCTTGGTAACCAGGACCTGTCCGAGCATCGCCTTGGCCTTTTCGAAAACATCGTCGGCAGTCTTGCAAAGTTTAACACCGCCTTGAAAGCCACTCTTGAATGTTCCTTTTCCGCGGCCACCGGCGTGAATCTGGGATTTGACCACAACCAGCTTTTCGCCCTTGGCAAATAGCTTCTCGGCAATGGCCTTTGCTTCATCAGCCGTCGAGCAAACGTCACCGGGGGGAACAGCCACTCCATACTGCGAGAGGAGCTGCTTGGCCTGATATTCGTGTATATTCATTTCAGAGATTTGTCTTTTGTATTTTTCTTCTTCGTCAGTGATTCTCTTGGCAGTTGACGCAGCAATTGCTGGGCTAAACCTGCCTTCGGAGGAAATTTTGCCGTGGATGCCCTTACCTTTGATCGACTGGCACGACTTTCAATCCAACTGGACCCGTATAGAGACTTTGAGGGCGGATGAGGCGATTGTCCATTAATTGTTCGAGGACATGAGCGGTCCAGCCGGAAGTACGCGAAATGGCAAAAATCGGTGTGAAAAGATCAATGGGAACGCCGAGGGAATAATAAACTGTGGCTGAGTAGAAGTCGACGTTAGCATGCAAGTGTTTGCGGGCGAGCATTATCTCAGCAATACGGTCGCTCATCTGAATCCACTTCGGCTCGCCGAGCTTGGCACTCAGAATCTGGGCCATGCGCTTGAGATGAGGTGCGCGTGGATCCAACGTTTTGTAAACTCGATGACCAATGCCCATGATTTTCTTTTTCTGTTCAAGGCATTCCTCGACGTAAGCATCCACTTTATCGAGGGAACCAATTTCCAGGAGCATCTTGATGACACCTTCATTGGCACCACCGTGGAGAGGGCCTTTCAAAGTGCCAATGGCGGAAGTAATCGCCGAGTACATGTCGCTCAGCGTTGCAATCGTAACGCGGGCGCTGAATGTCGAGGCATTCATGCCGTGATCGGCATGCAGCACGTAACATAAATCCAGAGTCTTTTCCTTCTCTTCGGAAGGTCTTTCGCCATCAATCATGTAGAGAAAGTTGGCGGCCTCGCCAAGCTTCGAGTCAGGTTCCACGATGCTCTTGCCGGAACGGTGACGATGGAAAAATGCTGTAACGGTAGGAATTTGGGCAACGAGCCGAAGTGCCTTACGACGCTGCGAATCCATGGAGCTGTCTTCGCTGGTGGTATCGAAGCAACCCAGGGCGGAGATAGCCGTACGAATGGCATTCATCGGCGGAGTGTCCTTGGGCAGGGCCTTGATAATCTTTACGACTCCGGCAGGCAGTTCGCGCCAGGCTGCCAAATGCTCCTTCAAATCGTTCAGTTCCTTGCGGTTGGGCAGGTGACCATGATGCAGGAGGTAGACCACTTCCTCGTACGATACCTTCCCGGCAAGCTCGTCGATATCATAGCCGCAATAAATCAATTTTCCAACATCCCCTTGCACGTCGCTTAGGCGCGTGCTGGCGGCAATAATACCTTCGAGACCTTTGGCAGGGGCGGGAGTAGCAGAATTGGTCATGAGTTATACAACGTTTTAATTTACAATAAACGATTTCCCTAAAAAAACAGAAGGTCAATCTAGGTAACGAGTCCATCAGCGTCAACGGTTTTTCCTACATACTATCCATCTGAATGATACGGCGCATTATGCGTGATAAATAAAGTTATGCCGAATGGCAAAATAAATTTCCGAAATGAGGGAAGGAACCGGAATGAAAGGAGGCAATAGTGCTGATGAAAGTGGAGACCGAAAAAAGTCATCGCCGTGGGGGGCGAGAAAATTCATTAGTCATTGAGAGCAGGGTGCTTTTGATTTGAGGCGGCCGTGTCGTTATCTTCCAGATAGCGCCTGCGGCCTTCGCCTTGCCTCAAACCTAAATCCCTCCTGCCATTCGGAAATTTCTTTCCGCATTCGGTATAGATTAACAGTCGATATGGGGTCCGGAAGTCATTTGGCTTGAAATGGCTGCCTTGGATATGCACATTCCGCTGTCGATGAGAGTTATAATCTCAACCTTGCTGTTGTTCGCCTTCCTAAAGGTTGGTGGAGTTGTGCCTGCTTCAGGCACCGCCAGCAAGTTGGAAAAGCTCGTCCTGCCGGGACGAGGAGATGTTCGTCTTTCGGAGTGGGCCAAGGTCAGCGGGTTTGACATTCATTGGCTCAAGAAGGATCAATCCCTGCAGTTGACCAAAGATTCCAGTAAATTGCTCTTTGGTGTTGATTCCCGGGAAGCCGAAGTGAATGGAGTCAATGTCTGGCTTTCGCACCCGATCGTTCTGGTTAATGGAAATCCGTATATTTCAGAGCTCGATATCCACACCGCCCTGGAGCCGGTGCTTGCGCCTCCTAAGAATTTCGGTGGTGGCAAGGTCAAAACAATCGTGATTGACCCTGGGCATGGTGGCAAGGATCCTGGTTTTCAGGATGGGCCACAGCAGGAGAAGAAATTCACTTTGTTACTGGCACAGGAGCTCTGTAGCCAGCTCAAACAGGCGGGATTCGAAGCCTCGCTTACCCGCACAACCGACACCTTGATCGATTTGCCCGTGCGACCGGAAATTGCCAAGCGACGCGGAGCGGATTTGTTCATCAGCCTGCATTGGAACAGTGCACCTTCAAGCCGGAACGAAGTCAGAGGTGTGGAAACCTATTGTTTAACCCCTGCAGGAGCGAGCTCCTTCAATGCAGGCGGTGAACTGTTTGGTTCGGGAACAAAACCTGGAAATCGATTTAATGATAAAAACATGTACCTGGCCTACCAGATTCAGAAGTCACTCCTTACTGGCCTGGCTGCTGACGACCGTGGAGTCAAACGTGCCCGATATGCTGTCCTTCGCACCGCGGAAATGCCTGCCATCCTGATCGAAGGTGGATTCATGTCGCACCCGGCTGAATCCAAACGTATTTACGATGCCGTGTATCGAAAACAAATGGCTCGCGCCATCGTAAATGGCATCACTTCTTACAAGAAGCAGGTCGAGCTGGTTAAAAAATCCTGAGTGCCCAGAACTTAAGGCGGAGGAGGCTTACTCGGTTTCTGTCTTCCAAGGTCCGATAAATTGAAGGTCATCGATAAGGAATTCTGTCGGTCCGGTGCCAATAAATTCAACGGTAAACCAATCGATGGCGCCCAGTGATAACTTCGGGAAGACTTCGAAGCGTAAATCGACAAGGTGCCATTGATCATTCAATTCACTTTCAACTGGATAAACGGCCACCACCTGATTGGTTGTGAATGCATTTTCATACAAAGTAAAGCGCGCACGACCAGTTCCTGATTTGGTGCGCAACCAAAGCCTGATTCCGGTCGCCTGGTTTTGTTGAATCTGCCATCCCTGCACGCGGGTGGTTGCTACAGTCGCCGAATGCTTTCCCACCGGCAGCGATATTCGTAGAGAGGAGTAGCCGCTTTTGGCTATACCATCTTTCTGAAGCACCTCACTCTCGCCCGGTTGGGGAATTAAAGACCAACCTCGAGGATCCTGTTCAAAGCCTTCCAAAAATGGCCAGAAAGGGCGGGTTGGCGCCTCAAGCCCCATTGCTCGGGGATGGCAGATGCGCATCGGAGAAACATTGGTAACTCCCTGGTAAACCGTTCGGACGAAATAGATAATAGGAATATCGATGTCATCGACAGGAACACGTGCCTGCCAGCGGGCACCACTTAAATTCATGCGGTATTCGCGCCAGTCACGGACGGCGTGATGATCCGCCGGGCCGACACTGGTGAGAATGCTGACATTTGCATTCGTGTCCAAGTGCTTCGGTTCCCAGAAAAAAAGGAGGCGCCCGGAAATCTCTTGTGCGTGCAAGCTCTCAAAATCAGCAGGGCGAACCAGGCGGGTGTCGATGTCCCTGGGAAAGCTCACCTTGTTCGTGAGCCAGGCGTCTGAATCCTTCTGATCCGTCGCGTGGACAGTCTCAAAGAAGAGGCAGCCAAGCAAAACTAAGATGGCATAGTTCACAGATTGCAAGGTGCACCTGCGCACGGAGAAGGCAAGTGGGGATGAACAATCAGCCGTTCTTCGGTTTGCTGCTGCTTCCGCCTCCACCTTTTTTTCCTCCCCCACCGGCTGTGAGAATGGTGCCGGCAAGAACGCCAATGGCGAAGAAGCCAAAGTACATGATCGCGGCTGGCTGCTTGATGGTTTGTTTGAGCAGAGGGGGCAGGGAGAAATCGATGTTCTGCTGGTTATGCATGCCCATTAACACCAATAGCAGCAAGACAACTATCAGGAATATGGTCTTAAAGAGCAGCTTCGCGTTCATAAATTTTCGCTGACGCTAAAAAAAGCGGAAGCAAACGTCAATCTAATGCGGTGAGTTGTGCTCTGAAATAATTGTGCTCTCTTGGCATTGGAAAAGACCGGGCATTAAGTTTTAATTGAACCAAGAATGAGCATTGCAACCAAGACCGGGGATCGAGGAATCACTGGATTGATGTACAATCGGCGCGTTTCCAAGTGTCATCCTCGAGTGGAAGCCTACGGTTGTGTGGACGAGCTAAACACCGCCATTGGCCTGGCACGAGCTACGACCACTCACGATTTTGTGCATGCTAATCTTCTCAGTATTCAAAGTGACCTGGTGCTGTTGATGGGCGAGTTGGCCACCGCGGTCGAAGATATCGCCCGTTACGTGAAGGATGGTTACAAACTGGTGGTTCCCGAAATGACTGCGAAGTTGGATAAGCTGATTCAGGAGATTGAATTGCAGAAGATCACGTATAAGGGATGGGCCACGCCGGGCGCTAGCTTGCAATCGGCGGCTTTGGATGTGGCGCGGACGGTTTGCCGCCGGGCGGAACGCCGCGTGTGCGCTCTGCAGGAATCAGATCAGCTTCAGAATCTGGAAATCATCATCTACCTCAATCGATTGGCTGACTTGCTCTGGTTGTTCGCCCGCTGGGTGGAAACGAAAGCCGAATCTGTCGCGAACCCTTCGCAGTTGGCGTAAGGGTTCCTGAAAATGTTTCGGAATTAATTAAATCACCAGCATGGCATCGCCATAGCTGAAAAAACGATACTTCTCGCGTACGGCTTCAGCATAAGCAGCAAGGACGATTTCCCGACCGCGCATTTCGCCTGGCGCAGCAAAAGCACTCACGAGCATCAACAAGGTGGAGCAGGGCAGATGGAAGTTGGTAAGCAGGACATCCACAACACTAAAGGAGTAGGGGGGATGAATAAAAATTCGTGTGCGACCTTTTCCGGCAATGAGTTTTCCGTGATGTTGTGCGGCCACGCTTTCCAAAACTCGCACACTGGTCGTGCCCACGGCAATGATGCGTCTGCCGGCATGCTTTGCGGTTGTAATTGTCTGAGCGGTCTCGGCACTCAATTCGTACCGCTCCTCGTGCATGACATGTTCGGAAAGAGTTTCTGCTTTAACAGGTGCAAACGTGCCTAAACCGACGTGCAAGGTTACGAAGCAGATTTGAATCCCGCGACTTCGGATTTCATGCAGCAGTTCGTCGGTGAAATGCAAACCCGCTGTTGGCGCAGCCACGGAACCGGCAGGCTTTGCATAAACCGTCTGATATCGAATGTCATCTTCGGCCAAACCTTTGTCGCTATTTCGTTCGATGTAAGGGGGCAACGGGATTTCCCCGAGAGCATCCAGGTTTTCAATAATATTTGGCGTGCCAGTGAAATGGATACGGCGATGTCCTTCGGGATTTGTATCGATAACGCTTGCTCGAATGTGGGCAACCACCCCGGTTTTATCGCGAAAAACCAGTTCAGTTCCAATCCGGGCACGTTTACCCGGTCGCATCATCACCCACCAATCGTTGGTAGCATGTTCCTCAAGCAGTAATACTTCGAATTGGCCATTGGTCCTGGCATTGAGGGCGCGCAAGCGTGCTGGAATCACGCGTGAATTGTTTAAAACAAGAACATCGCCCGGTTTTAGAAATTCCAGGACGTCACGAAATTTACGATGTGCAATTTCCGCAGTGTTGCGTTTCAGCACAAGTAATCGCGACTGATCGCGTGTGGCTGTGGGAGCCTGAGCGATCAGTTCTGGCGGCAAAGCAAAGTCAAAGTCGGAAGTTCTCACTGAAAAAAATTAATCTTTAAACGTTTTCGGACCTCAAAAACATCTTTAACGATATTGGAGCGTCGACAGTTTTCAATTGATCAGTAGTTTTTATACTTTTCTTTAATGTTTCTCTTCGCAGCATCACTTCAGCTTAAGCAAATTGTCTGACTTTAGGACACTCACGCCGTTTTAGATGTTATCCAACATAACTCGCCAATTGTGAATAACTTTTGGATAACATTTTTCGTGGATTGAGATTGACAATAAATGGAGGGAAATGGTTAAAAGTGGGGCGTTGTGTATAACAGTGGGGTGAGGTTGAGCCCGACGTTAAAAAAATGCCCGGCACCGAAACAAACGAAGTGATCTACTACAACTCGCTCTTTCATCACGGAGTGGATGAGAAGCGGCGCGTTCAGATCCCGGCGAAGTGGCGCCCCTCGCAGCCGGATGTGGAGTTCACTTTGATCCTCTGGCCGAACGGCGCACAACCCGACGCTTGCTTGATGGTTTTGCCGCCAGCGGAAATGGCGGCGTTGGCAGAAAAAATTCGCCAGATGTCATTTGCAGATCCGAAAGCATCGGCACTGCGTCGCTTGTTGGGAAGCAAATCCGCCAGCTGCTCGCTGGATAAAGGCGGGCGCATTTGCATTCCAGAGTCGATGGCGAAAGCCGTGGGAATTGATAAGGAAGCGGTGATGGTTGGTTTGGTGGACCGGTTCGAGATTTGGAATCCCGAACGATATGAAACCGTGAGTGCGGTGGACGCGGCCCTGTTACCTGAAGCCTTTAAACTGATTTAATTATGAGCCTGGGACGATTTCTCGCAGCGGGAAGAAGTTTAATGGGAATGAGTGACGCCGATAGTCGCTATCTGATGAGAAGCAAAAATCGGTTGCCAAAGTTTGACTCGGAAAAAAATCCGTTCGCCCATACGACCAAACCGGAGTTCCCGAAGGTTGTGGGTTCGGTTTGCGCACCAACGAAAATTGAACCGGCCGCCATTGAGGCGGGTGCGCTTTTTGATCAGGAGGCGGAAGAAACAAAGTTGGCGACTGGAAATGAGGCCGTCCCGGTGGCGTTGCCCGCAGAGAAAATCGAACTGAAGGCTGCGCCCGTATCGATCACAGTCCCGGTGACTCGGAAAACAAATTCAACTCGGATGAAAGATTTTTTTAAGAAAATGAATCCGCTTCCGCAATTGGCTGTGCTGAAGGTTGGCGGAAAGACAAAAGCTCATAAGCCGGTCAGGACTCACGTGCAGACAGAGCTATCGCTGGAAAAAGTAAAACCAGTGCGGAATGACCTGAGCGACTCGGATCTGGAAGTCGTCAGCCCCAAACGGGCGCAACTGCCCAAGGGACCGCAACCGTATCTGAAACCATTGACGAAGACGGAACCAACAACCTGGAATCGATTGACTTCGCGCTTTTTCGGGCCTACCGAGGTCCGCTAAGGGAGCCCATGCGCAGTGCCAAATTTCAATCACAAACCGGTGATGTTGGCGGAAGTGCTGGCCGCACTAAAAGTGAAGTCGGGCGGCAAGTACGCCGACGGGACGCTCGGTGGGGCTGGTCACGCAACAGCCATTTTGGCCGCGAGTTCGCCGAATGGATGGTTGTTTGGGTGCGATCGAGATGGCGTCGCGGTTGAGGCGGCACAGGCGCGACTGGCGGAGTTTGCCGGAAGATTTGAAATCAGCCGCGGAAATTACGCGGAGCTCTTTGAAACGCTGGAACCGGAAAGTTTCGATGGGGTGCTGCTGGACCTGGGTGTGAGTTCGCCGCAGTTGGATGTGGCGGAACGCGGGTTCAGTTTTCAGCAGGAAGGCCCACTCGACATGCGGATGGACAAGCGTCAGCAATTGACGGCGGCAGATTTGTTGAACCACGCAAGCGCAGAGGAACTCGCTGAGATCTTCTGGAAACTGGGCGATGAGCCACAGTCGCGAAGGTTCGCACGGGCCATCGAGCATGATCGGCAGCAGCGACCATTTGAAACCACTGGTCAACTGGCTGGTCTGATCGAGCGCCTTGCGCCGCGTCATGGGAAAAAGGCGCATCCCGCCACGCGAGTATTCCAGGCGTTGCGGATGGCGGTGAACGATGAACTCGGTTCATTGGAGCGCGGGTTGACTGGCGCAGTGAGGATTTTAAAGCCGGGCGGCCGGTTGGCGGTGATCACGTTTCACTCGCTGGAAGACCGCAAGGTGAAAGAGTTCGGACGGCAAAAGTCGCGGGACTACACGTTCGAAGGTGAAGTGGATGTGCCGGAATTGCGAAAGCCTCGCACTCCGGAGTTGAAATGGGTGCAGCGGAAAGCGGTGCTGCCGGGCGAAGCGGAGCAGAAGGAAAATCCGCGGAGTCGGAGCGCGCAGTTGCGCATAATGGAAAAAATTTAAATTAACATGGCACGGAATCGTAAACATCAATCGGCGGCAATCCGCTTTGGTCCGGCATTGAAAGCCTTGCTTCTCTGCCTGGCAATTGGCGGTTCTGGCATCGGCTACGTCTGGCAAAAGCAGCAGATTTCCGAACTGTCTACCCAGATCCGGAGACGGGAAGCTCGCATCATCGAAGTGCGTGAACAGAACGACAAGTTGCGCAAGCAGCTGGCCACGCTTCTCTCTCCCAAATATCTGGATATGCGGGTGAAGGAATTAAAATTAGGGCTTGTGCAGCCACAGCCTGCTCAGATTTGGCGATTGACCGAGCCGGCAGTGGAACCCGCTGCGCCTGTGCCTCCGCGCGAGCAACAGTATGCGGCTGACCAGGATCACGTGCTGGCTACGGCCATGACGAAATAACGCTTTTTACCGCCGCCCGTGACGCCGTCGGAGAGGAACCGATCGGCACGGGCGGTTGGTAAATTCAATCAGAAATGGCAAAACGGTTGCAATATCGAAGGTTGCTGATGTTGGCGCTCCTCCTGGGAGCCGCCTTCGCGGGACTGGGCTATCGCCTTGTGGACCTACAGGTCCTCAGACACGAGGTGCTGGAGACCAAGGCCCGTGAAAACACGCAGCACGTTTACCAGCTGGAGCCGCGCCGCGGAAACATCCTCGATTCCAAGGGAAATCTGCTGGCCACCAGTATTTTCGTAAAAACGGTTTGTGCCGACCCGGCGCTCATCGGAAATCGTCAAGCGGAGGTGGCGCATGTAGTCGCTCCGATTCTGGGCTTGAATGAGGCAGAGCTGACGCAGCGCTTGATGCCGCGCATCGGCAGGGATGAGAAGGGTGAAACCAGGACCAACCATTACGTGGTTCTTAAGCGGAAAGTTTCGAGTGATGACTGGCAGAAGGTGCAGTCCGCGATGTCCAATGCTGTTTTTGCCGGGGAAGAAAATATTACTTCCAAGAAGGAGAAGGCTTTTTATCGCAATTTACGAGCCAAGGCCATTTCCACTGATCCGATCGATGACCAGTTGCGCACTTACCCCAACCAAAGTCTGGCCTCTCACGTGATAGGTTTTACCGGAATCATTGAACGTACCAATGGTGTCGGCAGGTTTTTAGAAACCATAGGGATAGACGGTATTGAACGGATGCTGGATGCGAAACTTAAAGGAGTGCGTGGTTGGAGGTTGACGGAAGTTGATGGTCAAAAACGTGAGATCGTTTCATTACGCGAACAGGATGTGGAGGCTAATGATGGTTTGAATGCAGTTCTGACAATCGATTCCGGCTTGCAGCACATTTTGGAATCTGCCCTTGCTGAAGGTTTGCAGAAGGAATCGCCCGCCGCAATTTCGGGCATGATTGTTCGTCCGAAAACCGGGGAGATTTTGGCGATGGCAGTCCTTCCCAGCTTTGATCCCAACAGCCCGGGCGGAACGGCTGATGCGCGTCGTAATCGATTGATTTCGGACATGAATGAACCGGGATCGACGTTCAAGATCGTGGTTGTTTCCGGTGCTCTTAATGATCAGATGGTGAAGTTAAGCGACATGTTCGATTGTGAGCATGGACGGTTTGCATTTGCCGGCAGAACTCTTCACGACCATGCGCAATATGGTACGCTTTCCACGGAGGGTATCATCACGAAGTCTTCCAACATTGGTGCAGCTAAAATTGGAATCCGCATGGGGGAGGCCAAGCTTTACCAATACATGAAGGATTTTGGATTTGGCGACAAGACCGGGATACTTCTTCCCGGGGAGATTGGCGGGTGGGTGCATCCAGTAAAGGATTGGACCAAGGTTTCCATAGCCCAAATTCCCATGGGCCAGGGAGTCGCTATCACTTCCATGCAGATGTGCATGGCAATGTCCGCCATCGCAAACAAAGGTGTGTTGATGAAGCCGATTTTGCTGGATCGCCTGGAGGACAATGGAGGCAACGTGGTTGCCAGATATGCTCCGCAACCGGTGCGGAGAGTCATCAGTGAGGAAGCGGCGAGAGAGATGATTGAGGCGCTGAAGACGGTCCCCACCAAGGATGGCACGGCGCCGAAGGCGGCGATGGAGCATTACACCGTGGCGGGAAAAACCGGCACAGCTCAGAAAGTCCCTTACCATTTGAATAAATTCTACGCCTCTTTCATCGGATTCTTTCCGGCGGACAATGCCGAAATCTGCATCTACGTCTCGATGGATGATCCTAAAGGACATCTGCACCAAGGCGGCCAAGTGGCAGCCCCAGTATTCAAAGAAATTGCTGAGAAAGCAGCCAACTACCTGAACATCCGACCCGATAGAGATGTGGAAATTGGGCCACCTAATGTGATTGTGCCGGCAGATGCCGGGCAGCAGCAGCAGAAAACAGTAGCCAGCAAGACGCTTTAGCACGCCTGTTGTCAGGCTTACGCGATTATAATGGAACCTCGTTCTTTGACATATGTAGCTGCGAGTATGCTTGGGGAACTGCGGGCCGGTTCTCCCGAGACCCGGGTCGCGAGGGTTTGCTCTGACTCACGTCAGGTACAACCGGGAGACCTGTTCTTTGCTTTGGCTGGCGAGCGCTTTGACGGGCATGAGTTCATAACCGAAGTAGCGAGCAAAGGGGTTGCCGCAGTGGTGGCAGAACGCACGAGGATGACGGGCAAAATGCCAGAGTGTGGTGTCATTGTCGTGGACAATACACGCCAAGCATTGGGCAGACTGGCTGCTCGCTATCGACAGGACTTTCAGCTGCCAATCATCGCTGTTGGGGGTTCCAACGGGAAAACGTCCACGAAGGAACTCCTGGCTGGCGTGTTGAAAAAGAGGCTGAATACGCTCTGGAGCGAGGCCAGTTTTAACAACGATATTGGAGTTCCTGCCACTCTCCTCAGGCTTGAAAAGGCCAATCAGGCCGCAGTTTTGGAGATCGGAACCAACCATCCGGGCGAGTTGGCTCCGTTGGTAAGCATGATCCAACCCAAGTTTGGCATCATTACGAGTATTGGTCGGGAACATCTGGAATTTTTTGGTGATGTGGCAGGAGTGGCAGATGAAGAAGGCTGGTTGGCTGAGTTGCTGCCCGCAGATGGAAAACTTTTTTTGAATGGCGACAGTGACTGGACCAAGCAGATTGCCCGCCGAACGCGAGCGACTGTGGTTCGTGTCGGTTTTGGAGCAGGGAATGATTGGCGGGTAACTGATGCTAAGATGGATTTGCAAGGTGTTGTTTTTCAAGTAGATGCACCAGATAAAAGTTTATCGGGTCAGTATCGAACGGCGCTTTTGGGACGGCATCAGGCCTTAAACGCCACGTTCGCTCTCGCAGTTGGAGCGGAGTTGGGATTGACGAGAGACCATTTAGAGCAGGGTTTGTCAGACTGCAAGTCAGCAAAAATGAGACTACAACTCTCAAATTGGAATGGGATATGCGTAATAGATGACGCATATAACGCGAACGCTGATTCCATGCTGGCCGCCTTGAATACTTTGCAGGAGATGCCATGTGTGGGACGGCGGGTGGCAGTGTTGGGAGACATGGCCGAATTGGGTGCTCACAGCGAAGCGGCGCACGAAGAAGTAGGGCGCCGGGTTGCTGAGTTGGGGCTCAATCGGCTTTTTGCCGTTGGCAAAATGGCGGGAGCGATGGCGAAGTCGGCGCGTGATGCGGGATTGGCAGAGGCCAGCGAATTTGATGATGTGCCTGCGGCTGCGGCAGCAGTGAAGAATTTTTTGAAGGCAGGCGACGTGGTTTTGCTAAAGGCATCTCGCTCCACTCGTCTGGAACGGTTGTTTGAGATGTTGAAGTCGTAATGGCGACTGGGAAAGTCTTAATGTTTTATTATTTGAGCGATTATCTGATGGATCGAGCCACGGGAACTTCCTGGGAAGCATCTCTATCAGGTTTGCGCCTTTTTCATTACATCACATTCCGAAGTGCTGGCGCAGCAGTCACAGCTTTATTGATGAGTCTGTTACTGGGGCCGCGGGTGATAGCCTGGCTGAAGGAATTGAGTTTCGGGCAAAACTATCAGGATCGTGCCGAGGCGGCGGGCAACTTTGCCGGGCGTACCGGCAAAAAAGTAGGGACACCCACGATGGGTGGTCTTTTAATTATCGTGACATTGAATGCATCCACGTTGCTATGGGCCCAGTGGAACACACTGGTGCAACTGACGCTTTTATCGGTCGTGGTTCTGGCCGGATTGGGCTTTTACGATGACTACACCAAAATTAGCAAAGCCAGCAGCGGCGGAGCGAAATCGCACATTAAGCTGTATGTGCAAATCGCGTTGGCACTCTTCATTGGCGTTTATCTTTGGCGTCTGCCAGCCACCAGCAAGTTAATCACAGATGTGATGGTTCCATTTTATAAATACCCGATACTTTCAAGTGCCGGAGTGCTTGGGTTGGTGATCACGATGCTCACCATCGTCGGCAGTTCCAACGCAGTCAATCTCACGGATGGATTGGATGGCCTGGCGATTGGATGCACGCTGATTGTGTCATTCGTCTTTTTGATTCTCACTTACCTGTGTGGAAATGCAAAAGCGGCGGATTACCTCCAAATCCCCCACGTGCCTGGAGCTGGTGAACTGACCGTTATCTGCGCTGCAATAGTCGGCGCTGGATTGGGTTTTCTCTGGTATAATTGTCATCCTGCGCAGGTGTTCATGGGCGATACTGGCTCGCTCGCCCTGGGAGGAGCCTTGGGAATCATCGCGGTTCTGATTCATCAACCACTGGTGCTGATCATCGCCGGAGGAGTCTTTGTCATGGAGGCGCTCTCGGTTATTTTGCAAACCAGCTATTTTCGCCTGACCAAGAAACGATTCGGGGCGGGACGACGCCTGTTTCTAATGGCTCCCATCCATCATCATTTTGAGAAGAAGAATTGGACCGAAACCCAGGTGGTTATGCGGTTCTACATTTTGTGTGTCTTGTGCGCTGTCGTGGCCTTAAGCAGTTTGAAAATCCGTTAAATGTTTAATCTCGAGAACAAAGAAGTTTTAGTGGTTGGCCTCGGTGCCCGTGGCCGTGCGGCTTGCGAACTCTTAAACAAGAGTGGCGCGAGTGTCACGGTCGTTGACAAGGCTAACACTGAAGATTTGCGTGCTGCGGCGGGCAAAATGCGCGCTTTGGGAATTCAGGTTGAATTGGGGGCTACTGTTTCTCCGAAGCGGGAGTTCAATCTGGCCGTGGTTAGTCCGTCGGTTTCAGCCAGTAATCCGATGGTGCTGGAACTTTTGAAGCGCAAGGTAAACGTTATTGGAGAATTTGAACTTGGTTTCCAGCAATCCAAATGTTTGAGCATCGCCATTGCGGGCACAAACGGCAAAGGAACGACTGCGGAATTGGTTGAAAGCATCCTCACTCACAACAATCGAAAGACCTCCTTGTGTGGACATGGTGCCCGGCCGGTATGTTCGGTTGTACCGGAAACCAAGGAAATGGATTTTCTGGTCCTGCAGGCGAATTCCTTCCAATTGGAAACGACTCAGTTTTTCCGCCCAGCCGTGGCTGTGCTTATGAATCTGGCGCACGATCATCTGGATCGGTATGCGACGCATGCGGATTATGTCCGTGCAAATGCCCGATTGTTCCAGAACCAACAGGCGTTTGACTGGGCCATTGTTCAAAGTGAAGCGTTGGCACAATTGCGCTTGTTGGACGTTCCAATCCCCTCAAAAATCATTACTTTCAGCGCCAATAATCGGCGTGCTGATATTTTCCTGGACCGGGGACTGCTGATAAGCCGGTTGCCGGGTTGGGAGGGACCACTGTGGAACATGGACGAATGCCTGCTGCGCGGATCGCATAATGCCGAAAATGTTATGGCTGCCCTGGCGGTGGGTCATGTTCTAAGGATTCCGCTCGAGGAGATTGTCAATGCTTTAAAGACCAAGGCTCCCGGGGCGCATCGATTTGAATTTGTGGCGGAGGTCAACGGGGTAAAATATATCAACGATTCCAAAGCCACGAACGTCGACGCTTTGCAAAAGGCATTGCTCTCGGTTCCACCCGCTCCAGCAGGCGAGCCAAACATTTGGCTGATCGCCGGTGGAAAAGATAAAAGTCTGGATTACCATGACGTTGGGCCGCTGATGTCGCAGCGTGTAAAAGGGGCTTTTTTGATCGGCGAAGCGCGCGAAAAAATTCGTGCTGCCTGGAGCCTGTTTACTCCTTGCACTACTGTGAGTTCATTGTTAGAAGCTGTCGGAGCAGCGGGAAAATCAGCTGTGCCCGGTGACGTGATCTTGCTTTCACCTGCCTGTTCAAGCTTCGACCAGTTTCGAAACTATCAGCATCGTGGTGAAGTGTTTCGACAAGCAGTCCTCGATTTGGCGACTTCCACCCGTAGTGGCAGTATCAACGACGATTTTCGGTCGAAAGATCAGAATAAAAACGAACCTTAACTAATAATTTTAACAATTTGCCTCGGGATTTTTTGAGGGAAAATCCCGAGGCGAAAAAGAACCAAAATAATACCACCTCAGGAAAGAACGCTAACCAAGCGGCAAAGCAAATGAATAACTCAAATCCACTCGTTCCACAGGGCTCCTTAATGGAGCAACAAAACAAAGGGCGTAACCGATTCAAGGTTGCTGTTTTTTGTGTCATCGCTCTCCACATTGTCTTTTTCGGCGGCTTGTTAATGGTCGGTTGCAAGAAGGATAAGGGAGATACCACAGAAAACACCGGTCCTCAGACTACCAGTAACCTGGACAATACTAATAATACTCCTCCGCCACTGGACACCAATACCAACGGAACACCACCGGCTGTTGTCAACAACAATACGCCTGCTCCTGTCCTGCCGGCACCCCCAACCAATGACGTGGTTGCTCCAACTGTTCCTCCTGTCAGCACCCCTGGTGCGACTTCAGAATACGTCGTCACGAAAGGTGATTCGTACTATACCATTGGCAAAAAGTTTGGAGTTAGTTCGAAGGCCATGCAAAATGCCAATCCCACTATCCCTGCAACCAAGTTGAAAGTAGGCCAGAAGATTCAAATTCCTGCTGCCTCGGCAGCTCCAGCCACAACCGGTAGTACGGCTTCTGGCAGCGCTTCTGTCTCCGCTGATGCGACCTCAGGTGGGGCTTCATACACCGTGAAGTCGGGCGATACCCTGGCGAAAATTGCCAAGAAGTCAGGAGTTTCAGTCAAGGCTCTGCAGTCAGCGAACAACCTGAAGACCGCCCGGATCAAAGTAGGTGACAAGTTGAAGATACCTGCCAAATCGTCTGCTCCGGCAACCACAACTCCGGAGCCAGCACCAGCTGCTTCGGGCACGGGCACTGTTCCTTCTTTGACGGCACCGGCTCCAGCTCCGGCTCATTAAACTCATTTGAGGCGTCGGGTGCCGGGTTACCTCAACCCGGCACCTGACTATTTTTTATCATGAAACTGGCAACCACTGCTTTGGTTTTTTGCGTTGCCGCTCTGCTTGCGCTGGGCATGGTGATGCTTTATAGCTCCAGCATGGCGGACAAGGGGATGCATTATCTAATTATGCAATGCCTGTGGGGCTCGGTTGGGCTCGTGTCCTGCGTCATAGCAGCTTGCGTCGATTACCGGTTGCTGAAGAAGCTTGCATGGCCAATTCTGATTTTTTCGATTGTGCTTTTGGTTTTCGTTCTCGCAGGCCCGGCAAACTACGCGCCGCGAATCAACGGAGCGCGCCGCTGGCTCAACTTTCATGGATTTAGATTTGAACCCTCAGAATTAGCAAAGCTGGCGCTTATCATTGCGGTGGCCTGGTATGGGGACCATTTTCAGCGTAAAATGCACACCTTCAAGAATGGTATTGTACTGCCAGGAATCATGATCGGTTTTGTTCTGGCGTTTATTTTTGTTGAGCCCGATCGCGGTACTACGATTTTGATGGCTGGCGTCACTGGAATCATGCTTGTCGTATGCGGGGCCCGTCTTAAATTTATTGTGCCGCCTGGGGCCTTGGCTTTGGCCGCATTCGGATTCTCGCTTTTATATGATCCCATGCGCAGGGCACGCATGTTGGCATGGCTGCATCCTGAAGAACACAAAATGGATATTGGTTATCAGGCCAACCAGGCGATGCTGGCCTTGGGAGCGGGTGGTTGGACTGGAGTCGGTCTTGGTAACAGCCGCCAGAAACTCGGTTTTCTTCCGGAACATCATACAGATTTTATTTTGGCCATTGTTGGCGAGGAACTCGGGTTGGTGGCCACGCTGCTGGTGGTGTTGACCTTCATTATTATCATCGCTTGCGGTTTGTATATCGCCGGTCGTTCTTCGGATACATTCGGTTTACTGCTCGCCTCTGGTCTGACTTCTCTCATCGGCCTGCAGGCGGTGATTAACGTTGGGGTGGTTACCAATACGCTCCCGAACAAGGGATTGCCTCTACCTTTTATCAGTTACGGTGGATCCAATTTGCTCATGATGCTAACCGCCATTGGATTGTTGGTAAGTGTGGCCCGAAAAGCACGTCCTGTGAACGCGAATGTAAGCGAGACAGTGGAAGCTGACGCAATTCCTTCTCCACAACTTTCGTAATGCAAAATAACCAGCAAAAACCCCGGGTCGCCATCGCATGCGGTGGAACAGGAGGGCATCTCTTCCCTGGATTGGCGGTCGCGGAGCAATTAATGCGACGCGGTTGTACGGTTTCAGTGTTGATCTCGCCCAAGGAAGTCGACCAACAGGCGATCAAGACTGCTTCGGGAGTGGAGGTGGCCACGCTTCCAGCAGTGGGTTTGGTGCGTGGCAGTCGAATGGCCTTTGTTCGCGGATTTGTGCAATCGTCTCGCGCCGCGCGGAAACTTTTCAAACGGGAAAAGCCTGAAGCCGTTTTGGCCATGGGTGGGTTTACCAGCGCCCCGCCCGTGGTGGCTGCCAGAGCAATGGGAATTCCCACCTTTTTGCATGAATCCAACATGATACCGGGGCGGGCGAATCGCTGGCTCTCCTGGCTGGTTCATCAGGCCTTTATCGGTTTTCCTGGGGCGGCTGCGAGATTGCATAGCCGAAATGTGAAAGTGACGGGCACGCCGGTTCGTCCGCAGTTTCTACCCGGTGATCTAGCCGCGGCAAAGATTGCTCTTGGATTCAGTCCTGAAAAGCCGCTGTTGCTGGTAACCGGTGGAAGCCAGGGAGCAAGCGGCCTCAATGACATGGTTCTTGGCGTTCTGCCGCTCCTGCTTCAGCAAATTCCAGATCTTCAGCTTTTCCACCTGACTGGTCCAACCGATGTTGAGAAAGTGGAACGGGCTTGTGTTGCCCTGGGGATCAAAGCGGTCGTCCGGCCATTTTTTGGGGAAATGAGTCTCGCCTTGGGAGCAGCTTCTGTGGCGGTGAGTCGTGCGGGCGCTTCCTCATTGGCCGAATTGGCGGCCATGCGTTTGCCTGCAGTATTGGTTCCTTTCCCAGCGGCGACAGACAACCATCAATATTTCAATGCCCTTGCATTTCAAGAAACAGGTGCGGCCCATCTGTTGGAACAAAAGCAGGCTACTCCTGAAATCCTAAGTTCGCTGGTTATACAATTGATTCAACAGTCCGCCGCTCGCGAAAAGATGCAGTCGGCGCTCGACGGGTGGCATGCGCCCAAGGCTGCCCAGGTGATTGCTGAAAGCATCATGGATAAGGTCATGAATCGCCGACGTGCCGGGAGTAAAAACCCGTTTTCGGAAACACCGACCATCCAACACCATCAATCCGCCATTTCGTGAACCAAGCCGGCCCAGCAACTAACGTGCGCGCATCCAACGGAGAGTCCTCCGGGCAGAATAGGTCTGACATGAAGTTGCAACTTTTAACCGAATTGAAGTCCAAAGTGTCCGCAAATACCATTTTGCGGGCGGACGAGCCGTTGGCGAAACGGACGACCATGAGAGTAGGAGGCAACGCTGACGTCTATGTAGAGCCAGCTTCTGAAACTGAGCTTGCCCAGGTGCTACAGATTTGTAATCGGCTCCATGCGCCAATCTTTATTTTGGGACGCGGATCGAATCTCCTGGTGCGGGATGGAGGAATCCATGGGGTGGTCATTTGCCTGGTACATCCCAATTTTAGCAAGGTCGAATTTTCGGGCTACCTCATGCATTGTGGTGCCGGCGCCAAATTGAAACAGGTGGCCATGGATTCCAAAAAACATCAGCTCACGGGTCTGGAATTCCTGGAAGGCATTCCAGGAACCGTGGGTGGCGCATTACGCATGAATGCTGGCGCCATGGGTGGGTGGACTTTTGATGTGGTCGAGTCCATTCGATATATGGATTACGGCGGGGAGGTACATGAACAGCAGGCAACCGAGATAAAAGTTGAATACCGTTCCTGTCCTCTTTTGAAGACCCATATCGCACTGGGTGCAGTGCTCAAGGGGCACCCGTCCAATCGTGAAGTGGTGGAGAAACGGTTGAAAACATTCAGTGCGAAGCGTTGGGAATCCCAACCTGCCGCTCCGAGCGCCGGCTGCATCTTTAAGAATCCGGGAACCATACCGGCTGGAAAGCTGATCGATGAACTGGGAATGAAAGGGACGCGTGTTGGTGGCGCGATGGTTTCCCAGGAGCATGGCAATTTTATCATTAACGAAGGTCAGGCAACGGCAAAGGATGTCCTCAACCTGATCCAGTTGATCAAGCAGCGCGCTCGTTCAGAACGAGGAGTGGAACTCGAAACCGAAGTCGAAATTGTCGGTGAGGATTAGGCATTACGTCTGCGTTGTAAAAAATTCGGTGATTTTTTTGCCAATGGCTTGACTTGTACACGCGAAAACGTGACAACATTTGCACTCAGAATGGTATCCAGCAAAATGTCCAAAATTCTCAAAATTACCGTAATGTTGGGCGGGCCTTCCGCGGAACGTGAAGTCTCTTTGCGCACGGGCGGGGCCGTGGCGAAAGCATTGCGCTCACTCGGCCATCGGGTTGACGAGCTTGATCCGAAAGAGAAAAAGTGGTCGCTGCCAGCGGGGACTGAAGTGGTGTTTCTCGCGTTGCATGGCACCTACGGCGAGGACGGTACGGTACAACGGGAGTTGGACAAACTGGGTATTCCCTACACTGGCTGTGATGCCGAGGCAAGCCGCCTGGGATTCGATAAGATCCTTACCAAACAAAAATGCGTTGAGGCCGGGGTGCCTACGGCGCGTTTCATGATTTTTGAATCCCGCAGCGCCGTGTGGCCGATGGGCTGGCAACCGCCGGTGGTTTTGAAACCAGTGCGCCAGGGCTCCAGTGTTGGATTACAATTTGTTGATCGTGTTGGTGACTGGAGCAAGAAACTCGCAGAAGCTTTGCGCTATGATACCCAGGTGTTGATGGAAGAGCGGATTCTGGGAAGAGAAACCACCGTTGGCATTCTTGGAAACCGGCCTCTGCCAATCGTGGAAGTCCGTCCGAAGGCTGGTAATTACGATTATCAAAATAAGTACACAGCAGGTGCGACGGAATATCTTTGCCCTGCGCCCTTTGACGAGGCAGTAACAGCCAGGATTCAGGAAGCGGCACTTGGAGCTTTTAAAGCCATTGGCGGCCGTGATTATTCCCGGGTGGATGTAATGGTCCGGCCAAATGGTGAACCAGTTGTGCTGGAAGTCAACACGCTGCCGGGGATGACCGAGACAAGCTTGTTGCCTAAAGCCGCCATGGCGGCAGGCATCGGATACGCTGAGTTGTGTCAGCAGATGGTTGATCTGGCATTGAAGAGGTAACCGCAAAATAGAGAAGGGCATTATGGCTCTGTTGAAACGAAAGCCGAAAAACCGCCGGTTAAACCGCGATCACGTACTGGACGTAAAGTTGCGCTCGGACCAGGTGCGGGCGACGCGCATTCGTATCAGTGCCATCGCTCTGGGCCTGGTCTTTGCCACGATTTTCTGCCTTTACGTTTTCTGGTGCACAGGTACATGGGCTTTGAATGCCTTGGTTTACCAGAATAAGGCTTTCGCCATTCAGGAACTCGATATCCAATCAGACGGGGTGCTTGCGGTTGAGCAATTACGTATTTGGGCCGGAGTCAGAACCGGACAAAACCTGCTTGCCCTTGATTTGGGACAGGTGAAACGGGACCTGGAAATGGCTTCCGTCATTAAATCTGTGGCGGTGGAACGAGTGTTGCCGCACACGCTTCGGTTGCGCGTTTCCGAGCGTGAACCACTGGCGCAAATCTATGTGCCGGTAGCCCGTACCAATGGAACTGGACTCGATTTGGGAATCCTGCACGTGGATTCAGATGGCTATGTCATGGCAGTGATCGATCCCAAACAACGTGCTGCCGCCGCGATCCAAACCAACGACGTGTTGCCAGTCATTTCAGGGATTAACCTCAACCAACTGGTTCCTGGCAAGCGGCTGGATTTACTGCAAGCCCGATCGGCCTTGCAACTAGTCACGGCATTTGAACGCTCACCCATGCAG
The DNA here is from genome assembly GCF_000172555.1 of Pedosphaera parvula Ellin514. Taxonomy (NCBI): domain Bacteria; kingdom Pseudomonadati; phylum Verrucomicrobiota; class Pedosphaerae; order Pedosphaerales; family Pedosphaeraceae; genus Pedosphaera; species Pedosphaera parvula. The sequence goes on along the minus strand of NZ_ABOX02000017.1, from coordinate 100,148 downwards.
GGCATGGTGGAACTGAAGAAGATTGATGTCTCTTCGCCAGAAATTTTGGTCGTCACGACGGGGCAGGGAACTGAGGTCATTTTCTCCACTCAGGATTTGGATCGGCAATTGCGTCGCTGGCGTGAAATCTACGACCAAGGGCAAAAGATGACCAAAGCCATAGCGACTCTCGACTTGTCAGTGCCCAATAACATTCCGGCACGCTGGGTTGAAGCGAGTTCGGTTCCGCCGGTAACTCCCAAAACCAAATTCTCACAACGTAACAGGAGGAAAAATGTTTGATCCTGGATCCTTGATTGTCGGACTGGAAATTGGAACTTCCAAGGTTTGCGCCGTCGTGGGCGAAGTGAACTCCACCGGAGCTCTGAATCTCATCGGCGTGGGGCAGGCGCGCTCCCGCGGTGTGCGGAAAGGCGAAATTGCCGACGCGCCCCTGGTGGAGGAGGATGTACGCAATGCCATCGTCGAAGCCGAGCAGATGGCGGATGTCGAAATACGGAGTGTCTATTTGGGGGTGACTGGAAGCCATATTCGTGGATTCAACAATCGAGGAGTTCATCCGGTGGTTTCAGCAGACCGTGAGATTACAGAGGAGGATGTGCAGGATGTCATCAAAAACGCCAAGGCCATCAATCTCCCCGCGCAAAACCATGTACTTCATGCCATTCGCCAGCATTTCACTGTGGATGGACAGGATGGCATCGTCAATCCGACCGGCATGTTGGGGGCCCGGGTAGAGGTGGATGTGCACGTGGTGCATGGGAATTTTAACCGTTTGCAGAACCCCATTCGAACCGTGAAAGGATTGCAACTGGAAGTGGAAGCCATAGTTTTCAATGGGCTCGCTTCCTCGCTGGCACTGCTCACCACCGAACAAAAGGAAATGGGAGCCTTGGTGATCGATATCGGTGGCGGCACGACGAATTTCGCGGTTTATGCAGATGGTATCATAAAGCATACAGGTGTGCTCGCGGTGGGCGGCGATCATGTTTCGAATGACCTGGCTTATGGATTGAAGGTGCCGCTGGGACGTGCGGAACAACTTAAGATTGAACGCGGATCGGCCACGGCAGATGATAATATAAAAGGCCAGAGCTTCAGCATTTCCAGCGAACTTGGATTGCCTGAAAAGAGCATTAATCTCGAACACTTGCGTCGGATTATGACGCTTCGGTTGGAGGAAATTTTTCAGTTAATTGAGCAGGATATTGCTCAATCGGGATTGTTGGATTATTTGCGGGCCGGCGTTTTCATTTGCGGTGGTGGAGCCCGCATTCCGGATATTTTAAAGCTGGCAGAGAGGGTGTTTCAATTGCCGGCCTCTCTCGGCAAGGCCAATTCCATCAGCGGAATCAAATCGGCGCTCGATCAGCCGGAATTCGCTACCGCCATAGGCCTAGTAAAGTTCGGTTCGTTCCAACAAAAAAAGCGTAGAACGGGAATAACTGAGGGTATCCGGCAAACGTTCACGGATATTTTTAATCGTAAATCGTAAACGCCGAGCTCGCGTTCAAGACTCAAGTTCAGAACTAATAGAGATTATGGAATCTGAAATGAACATAATGCCTGAGGCGGCGCCAATCGGAAAAAAGTTTTCGCTCAAAGTTATTGGCGTCGGTGGTGCGGGCGGCAATGCCACGGAATACATGTCCCAACAGACCTATGAGGGAATAAGCTTTCTGGCGATCAACACTGACGCACAGGCGCTGAACCAGTTGGGAGTGGCCGAGAAGATCGTTCTGGGTTCCAAGCTTACGCGTGGTTTGGGCACGGGTGGTGATCCTGATATGGGACGTGCTGCTGCAGAGGAGGACATTGACCGAATTCGGGGTTTGGTAGCTGGCGCCGATGTCGTTTGCGTCGTGGCCGGAATGGGTGGCGGAACAGGAACCGGGGCGGCGCCGGTGGTTGCAAAGCTGGCAAAGGAAGGCGGTGCGCTGGTGCTGGGCATCGTCACACTTCCATTTGAATTTGAAGGTTCCCGCCGTGGGCGTCAGGCGCAACTCGGCTTGCGCGATTTAAAGAGTGAGGCCGATGGTGTGATCTGCCTGCCGAATCAAAAGGTTTTTAAGCTTATTGACGAGAATACCAGCGTCAACGAGGCATTGAAGATTACCAACGAGTTCCTGGCTCAAGGTGTGCGAGGCATCTGGCGGCTATTGAATCAAACCGGCCTCATTAATGTTGATTTCAATGACCTCTGTGCAGTGTTGCGGGGACGTCACGAGGAAAGTTCCCTGGCCACAGTCGAAGCCTCAGGTGAGAACCGCTCGAAGGAAGTGGTTGAAAAACTCCTGGCGCATCCGTTTCTTGAAGGCGGCCAGGTGATGTCCGAAGCAGATGCGGTTCTGGTAAGCCTGGCGGGTGGTCCTGACATGACGATGACCGAGATCAATCGCATCATGGAACAGATCAACCGTCATTGCGAAAATGCCCACATCATCATGGGAGCTGGCATTCATGAGAGCTTCGCTGGCCGGTTATCAGTTACGCTGGTTGCTTCCCGACGCAACAGCCGTGAGGAAAAGCCTAGCTCCCGTCAGATGCACACACAGGTTGCACCAAGAGAGAGCGTCGAGACGGGTTCTCCCACTCAACAAGAAAAAAATATTTTAAATCCGGAGGTGACTCCGCGGCCGACTTCGAGATACGTTCCGCCAGCTCCATCCCTGACACCGCAACAGACTGAGCATCTGATTTCCTCCCAAGGCAAAACCAGTTCCGGCCGTTCACGCAAAAAATCCTTTGCGATGCTCCAAGGGCAATTGCCGTTGGAAATAGTGTCCAAAGGCCGGTTTGAGAAGAGCGAACCGACGATCCACCAAGGCGAAGATCTGGACGTGCCGACTTATATCCGGCGCGGAGTGGCGTTAAACTAGGTCACAAACCAGGCATCCTCCTGACAGAGCGAAGGTTATTGCGTTGCAACAGCGTTGGAAGCAAGGGTTTTGTTCTTTTGCCTTTGCAATTTTAGCCCCATATTAATTTACATGGCACTCATGCCATATGTGTCTCTTTTTGGGGTGTTGATGTTTGCGGGGTGGAGTTTTTTCTTTGCCCTGGCAGAGTCGGCATTGTTTTCCCTTGGAAAGTGGCAAATTCGACAATTGGAGGAGAAAAAGCGAGTGCCTGGAGGATTGGTGGCGCGCTTGCTGGTTGAGCCACAGCACCTGCTTGCCACCATTGTCCTGGGAAATACGGTATCCAACGCTGCGATCCTGGCCATAACTCTCTGGGCCGCTCCATGGGACGACTGGTTGTTTTTTGTACTACTGCCCTGTTTGCTGGTTTTGATCCTGATCGGTTGCGAGGTGGTGCCCAAAACACTGGCTGTGCGGGCACCCGAAAAGTGGGCATTACGTGTGGCGCGCCCCATGCACTTTCTGCTGAACGTGACTCGTCCGTTCCGCTACACAGCCCAAACGATCACCACGATGATTTTAAAGGCAGTTCTTCCGAAGTCGGCACGCTCACCATCCGTGCTTTCGGACGAAGAGTATCAGGAGCTATTGGAGCTGGCTTATCAACAGGGGACTTTGGCCCAGTCCGAAAAAGAAATTATTCTCCAGATTATCGGCCTGGACCGTGAAACTGCCAAGGATGTAATGAAGCCTCGCGCGCAGATGGCCTGTATTCCAGATGATCTTCCAGTTGAAGAAATGATTGCGGCCGCCCGCAAATACAAACACAGCCGGTTGCCGCTCTACGATGAATCTCCTGACACTATCGTGGGGGTATTAAATGTCCGGACACTTTTGATCGATCCAGAGACAGATCTGGCGGACGTCATCGAATTTCCTTCCTTTGTGCCGGAAACCATGAATTTGCTTCAGCTTTTAAAGAGTCTCCAACGGCAGCAACGCGGTCTGGCGATTGTCCTGGATGAGTTCGGCGGAACTGCCGGGATCATCACCATGCAGGATATCCTTGAAAAGATGGTTGGAAAAATCCGTGGGGAAGGAGAACCGGAAGGCTTTGTAATGGAGAAATTGGGGCCCGGACGCTGGCGGGTCAATGGTACTATGCGGTTGGACGATTTCCGCCGGGAGTATCCTGCTCTCGGGGAAGTTCCCGAGATTGATACCATGGGAGGACTCGCTGTGGCGCAAAAGCAAACCGTTCCTGCCACGGGTGAATCAGTAAGTTTTCGCGGTTTACGACTAAAAATAACCTCGGCCGATGAACGTCGCGTGCGAGAGTTATTGGTGGAGGTGATGAGGAAATAATCCCATGGCTGGCACATTGCTCATCGTCATCGTAATTGGAATTTGTCTTATCCTCTCCTTCATTTTTTCAGGGATGGAGGCGGGTGTGCTGGCATTAAGTCGCATACGGATACGTCAGTACGCACGTTCGGGGAATCGCAAGGCAATGGTTTTGCTCCAATACCTCGAGCAGCCGGAAAATTTTCTTTGGACAATTCTTATTGGCAACACCCTGGCAAATCTCATTGCTGTGGGAGTGCTGGTGGTTCTTCTGCGTCGATGGTTTGGCCAGCATCCGATTCCACTGCTGGCGGGCTTCATCGTCATCATGTTTCTTTTTTACACCTTTTTCGAATTGTTGCCAAAGATGCTCTTTCGCGCCTATCCCAATCGTTTATGCATGGCGGTGGCGATACCATTTAGAATAACCTATATGGTGCTCTCCCCTTTGGTATCATTGGTTACGAGTCTGTCTCATGGCTTGCTGCGTTGGACCGGGGGGAAAACATTTACGGGCAACTTATTCGGCAGCCGGGATGAAATGCGGCTGGTGATGCAGGAGTCAGCCCAGGGACTTACATCCGAAGAACGCATCATGATTAATCGCGTCCTGGATTTGCAAAATATTACAGTGCACCAGGTGACAATCCCGATGGAGAAAGTTGCGACCGTTTCCGTCGATACGCCGATGAGCGAAGTGCTCAAATTGGCTCAGGAAAGACGCGCTACCCGCCTGCCGGTTTTTAGGAATGACGGGATTCAACGGCGGGTCATTGGGGTTGTCAGTCTGAGAACCGTATTATACCAACCTGATTTGGATGTCAGAAAAACGGCCGGTGATTATGTCAAGCCGGCGCTATATCTGGAAGAAGGAATGCGTTTGGAGGACGCTTTGAAGCGGATGCAAAGAAGCGGGGAACGGCTGGCGATAGTGCTTGGGCGGAATCAACGCGAAATTGGGATTGTAGGCTTGCAAGATATCCTCAAGACCATGTTCGGAGAGGTGCGGCTGTAGAATGGATACATTCAGCACAAACGTAGTCAGACTGCTGGGGGTTTTCGGCCTGGTGCTGCTGAACGCCTTTTTTGTGGCTGCTGAATTGGCATTGGTTAAAGTTCGCGACACACAGGTGGAGACTTTGATTTCGAAGGGAAACCGACGCGCGAAGATATTGCGCTTGCTGACCAAAAATCTTGATGCTGCCATCAGTGCCACGCAGGTTGGCATAACGTTGGCCAGTCTGGGACTGGGAATGCTGGTGGAGCCTGTATTTAAGGCGCTGCTGGATCCTGTGTTTGGCTGGTTGCATGTGGATTCAGAAACCATCAGACACACGGTGGCGCTTTCGCTCGGGTTTTTCATCAACACCTTCCTGCTGATTGTCGTCGGTGAGCTGGCTCCCAAGGCAATCGCCCTGCGCAAGACCGTTCCCGTGGCACTTTGGACAGCTCAGCCGCTGGCATGGTTCGCATTGATTACGCATCCTTTTGTTTGGCTCCTAAATCATTCCGCCCAATGGCTCCTGGATCAATTTGGAATCAAGGCGGTCGACGAGCACGAACGGTCTCATTCCGAGGAGGAACTACGCCTGTTATTCACCTCAACACAACGACAATCGGGTGCCACAAGATTTGGACGAGATATTGTGATGAATGCCTTGGATTTGAGACTACGCATTGTTCGCGAGGTGATGCGTCCAAGGCAGGAAATTACATTCCTGGATACCGAAGCCAGCATCACTGAGTGTTTGGATGTGGCGGAAAAAAGTCGCTATTCCCGCTTTCCATTGTGCGAAAATGGTGATTTGGACAAAACACTGGGGGTGATTCATATCAAAGATCTTTTTGCCATGCGGATCAAGGCTCGCAGCGGAGCGGATTTGAAACCGGTGGTACGCAAACTGATTTATGTGCCCGAAACAGCGCGATTGGAAAAGCTGCTTCAGCTCTTTTTGGATCGAAAACTGCATTTTGCCATTGTAGTGGATGAATATGGCGGAACAGTAGGCATGGTAACCCTGGAAAACGTCCTGGAGGAACTCGTCGGTCAAATTCAGGATGAGTTTGATCAGGAGAAACCACTTGTAACCAAAACCAGCGGTCAGACCTGGGAAGTGGCCGGAACCCTGCCTTTGCATGAGCTATCGGAAATTGTGGGTGAAACATTGCAGGAAGAGGGAGTTACCACCGTCAGTGGTTGGGTGACGCACCGACTGGGCGGATTTCCCAAAATGGGTGACATCGTTACCGTGGGTGACTACTCGTTAAAAGTGGAAGAGATGGAGGGAATGCGCGTGGCTACGCTCAAGCTAACCCGTGTGCGCGAGACTGAAAAGCAGGTGGAAAGTTCATCCGATCAACAGAAATCCTAGCTGACATTATCAGTCTTTGACCGCGCTCCTGCCACCGCTGACGGGGAGACAATAATGACAGTAGCAATTCCTAAAATCCCTGCGGTCAAGAGGTGATGATGAAGGTTCGCGGTGGTTAAAAGTCCGAGGATTATTAACCAGATTAGCAGTGGAAGAAAATCAACCGGCTCGCTCTTGACTGGTTTTTTATTGATGAACCAGAGCGTTGTGAAGGCAAGAATGATTAGCGAACCGATGAACCAATCCAGGAAGGTGGTCCAAGGCGTATCATACCACGAAATCCTTTGAGTGGTGAAATGCCAGTAGTCATTCACGCGGGTGGCGAACGGTTCCAGTTGGAAACTGAGCAGAACAATCAACAGGCTCGTTAAGCCCATCATCCCGAACCCGTAATAGCGCGCTTTGCGCCAGGGACGAAGAATCAGTTTGGCAACGCCTCGGGAATTAATGAGGAGAGTCACCCAGATGAAAGGCATCGCCCAGGGGACACGGCCAAACAATTTATGCCCGAACACATTAGTAAAGCTTATTGGGCCGGACAGGATTCCGATTCGTACCTCTATCATCGTAAGCACGGTCGATATTACGATCACATAGATTGCAACCATGATGGAGTTTTCGGCAGGCAAGGTGCGCATAAGCGTAGCCACGCTCAAGATGGCGGCCATAACAGGAAAACCGTCTCCCAGAATTCTGGCATTTTGCAATGGAAACATTGCAAGATCCCCCAGCAACCTTCCCATACAGCAGGCGAGGAATAGTATCCAGAGAAGTTTGTAAACCCAATTTGCCAGGCGACCGTTACGGTTCAAATTGTGGTCAGTTAACATCAGGATTTAATTTTCAGGCTCGCGGATATTAGTTGTTATGTTCAACGGTACCTAGGCTGACTTCGATCCGTAATCTGGCATGACGATTGCGTGTTCACCAAGATGGTAATATGTACAGTCTAAAAATGCCTCAATTTTGGAAATGAATCCTTTTCTGCCATCATTATGACTCTTCAAGAAGCTACCAAGTTGATCAAAGAATGCGCCGACCAGATGAATGCCCGGTACAAGAAGACGGTTTTTGATGAATGGGCGATTATCTCGCTGGCCCAGAAAAAGAGCAGAATTTTGAATTATATTGGACCGCGCAATGATGATTTTCTGAAGAATTTTGCCAATGACCTTGGAGCTTTGCGTGCTGAACTGGTGAAGGATCGGCACGGGGTGGGGGATTTTGAATTTACCAGGCATGGAGTGGGAACGTTGTTCGAGGCCTTTGTCGTCCTGGGCGATGGGATTTATCTTATTTGCAATAATACCTCCCAAACGATGGAAGACATTGCTAAACATCCGCAATGGCTGGAAGCCCAAAAGCCATTCGTCGAGTTCAGTGATAAAGTTCGTTCCAGTCCGCTCGTGTATAACCTATAGCTCATTTCAATAAACCCTTGTAGAGAAAATAGCCGTAGGCCGCGGTAAGTCCCAGTCCTGCGAGACGAGGCAATCGATTAAAGAAGCCTACAAATAGCAGGTGCACTACGGTCGCCCCAACCAGCAGAAGCATGCCCGCCTGGAAGAACTGAGGCATTGTTATGGATTTAAACAAAGCAAAGATGCCGATGCAGAGCGGGATGCAAATGTGTCCGTCCCCGACCTGCGAGGTATAGACGACTTCAGGGCGTTTCGTGATGGCGTAGTAAATTGCCAGCATACCATTTGGCACCACCATCAACCAGCCGCTGAGCCAACCGATGTATTTGGCGCTGATAAAACCGGTATGAATTTTTGAAACATAGGCTACCAGCCAATCGGTGCTAATGTAGACAGCGAAAGCCCCCACACCCAACAGGAGCAAATCGACTGCCAGCATCCAATCGAAGCTGCGATTCTGCTGAACATTGCCTTTCAGCACTTCAAAGACGTGAAAGCATTGCCAGAATAGAAAGATGCCAACGAGCACAATCCCGTCAGCAAAGTCGATCTTTCCATCCCCGCCCACAATCCAGGTGGCGCCCGTGAAGAACAAAACAGCGATGAGGGTCAGCAGCAGGGAGAGTTTGTTGAGCTTGTACACGTTCTGACTGGATTTGGGTTCCTTTTTCTTCTTCTTCTTCTTCTTTCCCTTCCCATTATTGTCCTGCTTTTGGGGAATGATGCTCATGTTCCAAAAGATGGCAGGGAAGCCGAGAATGAAGGTCATGTTCGTGACGTTGTTCACGAGGCAATTCGTCATTACTTCGCTGGCTTCTCCACCCTGCCTGCCGAGTACATATGCGAATATTAGATTCCCGATCCCGGAGCAGTAGGGCATGACAAGGGTTCCCAGGATTGTTCCTTCCAAGCCTGATTTAGCCATATTTTCCAACCGCCAGATCATGAGGAAGGAGGCAAGGAGAAAGAGGACGAGGAACAGCCATGGGGCGACCGAGCCGGTTGCTTCAATACATTTTACGATTTCTGACTGCACCGTGTAGAGTAAAACAAGATACGGGCGAGTTGGCAATCGCACTGCAATAATAATGTTCCAAAATGCAGGATTCCCGATTTAGTCAATCGTGGGAAATAAGCCTGGTCAACACGGCATTGGCTTCCAACCCATGCAATTTAATTACTTTGTGACGGGAGGTATGGCCACGCACGAGTTCAACCTTGCCGCGAGGACATTTCAAAATATCAGCAAGGAGTCGAAGCAACGCTTCGTTTGCGGCTGCATCCACGGGAGGTGCGGTGACTTTGATCCGTAGTTCATTGCCAAGAGGCTCCCCGATTTGATTCGCGGAGGCTCGCGGTTGCAGCTTAATCGAAAGTAAAAGTCCATCCGGCAGGATTCGAAGAAAACCGGGTGTGGTCATAAAATCTTTATTGCATTGCCTGAGGGAACCTTTCCCGCAATGCTTGGAAAAAGATTGGACGGAAATGTGTCTTAGCGCCATCACAATTCACGGTCAAGCGGAACTGGAGAAAGTATGTTGAAACTGGACGCGAGCTTCTTATTCGCCTCACTCATCTGGGGAGCCATCGGCACCGGATTCTTCATCTTTGGTTGGAAGCAGAAATCGTCGATTCCTCTTGCGGGTGGACTCTTGTTGGTTGTTCTTTCCTATTTCATCAGTTCTGCAGTTTATATGTCAGCGGCTTGCATACTGGTTTTGATCGTCATGTATTGGATGAAAAAACAGGGTTATTGAACCATTTATGAAAAGGTCATTTCAGATTCTTAGCTTCAGTCTTTCTCTCATTTCTTTGTGGGGAGTCGGATGCGCCACACGGCAAGACCAAACTCGAAGCGACTCGCCAAAATCCTCTCCAAGCCCACAGATGAAGCCAGCAGCACCACAGGCTGCCTCAGCAAGTGATTCGGATGTTAATTTTGAAAAAGCGGCTGCCACGCCTTCGGCTCCATTGGCCGGAGCAGGATGGAAGAGTCTCTTTGATGGCAAGTCTCTGCAAGGTTGGGAACTTACGCCATTTGGAGGACATGGGACGACGGAGGTGGAATCCGGGTTGATTGTAATCAACATGGGTGACCAATTGACTGGCATCAACTGGACCAATGAGGTGCCGAAAGTGGATTATGAAATCGCGCTCGATGCGATGCGAGTGGAGGGGTCGGATTTCTTTTGTGGACTTACATTTCCCGTGAAGGATTCGTATTGCAGCCTGATCCTGGGTGGATGGGGCGGCGCATTGGTTGGTCTGTCCAGTATTAATGGTGAGGATGCCTCTGAGAACGAGACCTCGCAGTATCACAAATTTGAAAAGGGCAGGTGGTACCGCGTGCGAGTGCGGGTGACAGCAGAGAAGATTGAAGCCTGGCTGGATGAAAAGAACATCATTGATGTATCGACTGAAGGGAAAAAGATTTCCCTGCGTTACGGAGATATCGAACGCTCAAAGCCGCTTGGCATTGCCACGTGGCAGACGACCGGGGCGATACGGCAAATCAAATTGCGTCATCTGGATGCTGCAGAAACGGTTGGAAAATAGAGCGCTCTGCAAATTGCGAAGCCTACTTTTCAGTCGCCGCTTTCATTTCATTCATCATTTCCCGCATGGAAACGTCGGACCAAGTGTGGCCTTTGACCGGGCCATAAACAATCCGGCCTCGGTAGGCAGGATCTGCATGCGAAAGGAAACTGTCCATCAGGTGGACGCCATTATTGAGGAAATAGTTGTCCGCATCGCCCACGGCGATATGAATTTTGCCCTGAAGTTTAGGGGCAAGGGCTTTCCAATTCTTGTGCAGAATTAGATTCAGGTCATGGCTCTTCCATTTTTCAGCCACCTCATGGTTTAGCTTCCCGGTTTGAGGATCCCATAATGGTATTGGCTGACCATCGGCTCCCCTGGGTCCATAAGCAGCATTCCAGGCGCACCATTGTCCACCGGATAAGGTCCAACTGTTTCCGCGACCGAGGACATTTTCCATCAGCACTTCGCGGCGCATGATTAATTTGGTGTCTCCTTGCAAAGTCCGCTCACTCGGCCGTTCAAATCCAAACTTATTTACGTAGGCATTTGTGTCAGAATAAATGTCGATCAATTCGAAGGCGCGGAAATCCACCCCGTCCGGTGAGGAGCTCCAGACACCATTGAAAAAATCAGGATAGAATATCTGGAGCGCCAGCGATGCCCAACCACCAGTAGAAGCGCCGGAAAGCACGCGAGCCCGGCTCTTGCCAATTCCTCGAAAGTGCCTTTCCACATAAGGAATCAGTTCCTGCGTGATGGCATCGCCGTAGGGACCGTTATTATCGGAGTTGATTTGGTAGCAATCGCCATAAGGACCGGCGCCGTCCAGTTGCAACATGATCATTTGTGGAGTTCCGTCTGCAAGCCAGGTCTTTTGAAAATCAGATTTTTCGCCCATCATAGAGTGCACGGCGGTGTAACGGGTATCCAGTCCGCCAACGCGCACCCAGAGGGGATATGTTTCGGAAGGCTTCCGGTTAAAATTGCGCGGCAGAATAATTCCTGCCCGCAGATAGATGGGGCGGCCATGGAATTTGCTCAGGAGAGCTGATTGTATTTGAACGAATTTTACGAGCTCGGTATCTGCTGGTAATTGCTCTGGTCCAATCTGCTGACTGAGTTGGAGACAGACTGTATTACTTATGGCGTGATCGATATGAACTTTGGCAACCGAACTGTACAAATCACCAGGGGCATTCGGCAGGCGAAGGTCTTGATTCACCATCAGCAATGCCTGGACAAAATAATCTCCTGTCGGGAGTTCGGAAGGATTGGGAATAGGGCAGGAAATGGTTGAGTGATCGAGCAGGAGTTTTTGAGACGAAACAAAATCGTCGGCATCGCGGCCAATGATGACAGAGCCGTCGTTGATGGCGAACCTCGGTTCGGGAGATTCCTTTTGGTTAAGGATGACCAAAAGACGTCCGGTTTGAGGCGTTGCGACAAGGCCCTGCTTGAGAGTCACCTCAAAGCGGAGGCTGGCTTCGTTGGTTGCAGAGAAGCTCTCGAGACAGAAGAGTAAAAGAAGAAAACCCAGGATTGGCGGGAGCAGCTTGGAAGACTGCACTTTTGGAGCAAAATGTGGTTTCAATTTGGTATCCCTGTTTTCAAGCGAAATTGATTAATTCTTTTGGGCGACATCCTTTTGAAGCTGGTGTAACAAACCGTCGAGAAGTTTTGCCCAGAGTTCAGATCGAAGTTCTGGGGATCATCATGAGCGTCTGGAATACCCGGCATCGATATTGGCGTGGAAGGCGGGAACCATCCAGGTACCGTGTTCCACACTGGCGATTACATACAGTAGAGCCAGACGGTCCAGTTGCGATTCTGTAAACCCAGGATCGGGAGCAATGCCATCATTTCCAGGACGTCCTTGCGGGTCGGTGCGGCGAGGCTGGATGAGTTCGGTATGAACGAACAAACCGCGACTTTTTTCCTTCAATACTTTGGTTTCAAATTTGGTGGCACGCCACGGAGTGGTGAGGGGGTGGGGAGCGACGGATTGTCCGAGCCGGTTGACGAAAAAGTGGGCTGCATGGTTGCTGCCCCAGAAAGTGAGGCCGTTATAAAACCAGGTGGCTTCGTTGATGTTTGTAGGGAATGTCTTTTCGTGATAGTTCGGTGCACTGACGTCATGGATCACAAAATATTTTGCCTTTAATGTATTTGTGATTGCGCCGCCGATTTCAGCATCCGTTATTTTGTGGCTGGACAGGTAAGATTGTAGTTGTGACCGGTCCACAGTCATGGGTTTCCCAATGAGGTCCTCCTGTGGATTCGGGAGAGAAGTCAACGGTTTGCCAAGTACACCATATTCGGCAACCGGACGCAGCAGCCACCTGGCTTGTTCAAGCGGGGGAGCGGAGAACTCCAGTTTAGCCTCGTCAAAAGGCAGGCGGACATCTGAGCCTTGAGTGTTGAGGGAGCAAAGCGAAAGGAACGCTAAGGCTAAGGTCTGGCAAAATCCTTTGATCATAAAGGTATGCCGGAACGAATAGCAGCTGAGAGTGAACTAGTCGAGGTTTATGAGCCGGCCTTTTGCGGTTCAGCCGCAACTGCTGGCGCGTGATCTCGACTGAGGCGTTGCCAGGCGAGAATTCCGGTAAGCAGAGAGATTGCACCACAAATCAAGTAAGGATACGACTGCTGATATGTAAAAAGTGGCAGGGCGAATAGTGGACCAATAATGCGGGCCAGACTGCCTGCGCTTTGGGCAACACCAATCGTGACCCCTTGTTCCTGGGCAGAACTGAAGTTGGAAATCATTCCGAATACTGGAGGGCGGGTCAAACTGGAACCAATCGAGAGAAGAGCCAGTAGAATCAAGACCTGAGTCCAGTTTTGTGCGAAGGGCAATGGTCCCAGGCTTATGGCAACTAGAAACAAGCTCAGGGCGATGAGCTTCGGTTCACCCAAGGCTTTGACCAGGCGACCGGTGGCACCGCCCTGAACCAGCGCCCCAACCAAGCCTGCGTAAATGAACAGATAAGACACTGTTCTGATGCCCTTAGCCGAATCGAACTTAAGGGAAAATTTTGACAAAATGAGTAAGCCGAGCGTGGATTCAAAGCAGGTGAAACAGAAGGTTGCCAGGAAGAAAATGCCGATCAGAAGGCCGACCTTTGGCCGCGACAGGGTGTGCATCCATTGAGCCAAATGAGGACGCGGAGCAACATGTTCGGAAGAGGGTTTCCAGCTTTCAGGCAGGATGGTCAGAGCGAGAAAGAAATTTATGGCGCACAGAGCAAACGCCGCCCAACCGGGACCGGAATCGCCGAAATAAGTTCGCGCGACAGCGGCCAGGATTGGGCCGAAGATAAATCCGAGCCCGAACGCCATGCCGATCAAGCCCATTCGTTTGGAACGGTTTTCGGGAGGGGTGATATCGGCAATATAAGCTTGGGCCACAGTAATGTTGGCACCGCAAACACCAGCGAATGCGCGTGAGGCTATAAGGAGGATGAGTGCTGTGCCTCCTTGCTGCATCGAGGCGTAGGCAAAAATCAGATAAGAAACTGCGGCTCCCGCGGTGCTGGTAAGCAGAACCGGGCGGCGACCGATGCGATCCGAGAGACGACCCAGAAAAGGTGCGAAGACAAACTGCATGAAGGAGTATGCAGCCATGACCAGCGCAATCTGCCAACCGGTCGCATTGAAATTCTTTGCGTAAATCGGCAGCAGGGGAATGACGAGCCCGAATCCGATGAGGTCGATGAATACGGTCAAAAATATAATGCCAACAGAAGGTTTTCTCATGGGGCTTGGACTAGAAATTTTTGCACGAGCCGGAATTGTATGTTGACCGCATAGGCAGAGTTTATGTGCGAAAGCGGTATAGTCAAGCGGAGGGCTGAGCTCGTCTTTGAAAAAGCAGAAACACTCTTGCAGATTTTTCGGGGAGGCCTGATTAAATCGGTTCGTCAAATGCACCAACCATCCGAAAAAACTCTCCAACTAAGGCAACAATCTGGCTCTATAAAAGAGGCTGGGGGAGTTCGATGAACCTTTTATAATGACCTGATAGGGGGTGGTGCTAATAGTGAAATTGGTAATCAGCAGCCAGTTCGCCAAATTCGTCGAACCATCCACCTCATACTTGTCGCCAGCCTGGCCACTCAGAGTCAAACCAGTGTCTCCGCCGGGAAGTCTTTGGATTTTGCTGAACAAAACCGGTACTGCAATCGGGGGGATGATGACATTCAGTAGTGCGTTGGAGCTGGTAATTGAGCCAAAGGCATTGGTTACGACGATGGAATAATTTCCAGCATTGTTCGTCTGCACATTCGTGATTACAAAACTGCTCTGAGTAGCACCTCCGATGTTTGTGCCATTAAATAGCCACTGATAGGTCAGTGGAGCGGCCCCGGCAGCAGTGGCACTAAAACTAACATTAGTGCCAAGATCGACTGTCTGGCTGAGCGGTTCGCTCAATAGAACTGGGACCAGCGAATTGACGGTCAGCGAAGCACTTGAGCTGGTAACAGAGCCGAAGTTATTGCTGACTTTGACAGAGTAATTTCCACCATTGGTTGTCTGCACATTCGTGATTACAAAACTGCTCTGAGTAGCACTTCCGATGTTTGTGCCATTCAATAGCCATTGATAGTGCAATGGTGCTGGACCTGTGGCAGTGACGGTAAACGTGACATTAGTGCCAGGATTTACAGTCTTTCCCTGGGGTTGCTTGGTGATGGCAGGTTTCTGCTGGACGAAAAAGTGATAATAGGTGTTGCCAGTCGGTTCGGTAATCCAGACGTGGCTATCCTTGGGATTGAGAACCAGGTAGGAAAGAGTGGGGAAATAGTTCGTTGCAGGGAGGTGGTATTCGGTAACCAAATGTGTGGAAATATCGACCGAACCGACGGAGTTCGAATTGTACTCACTGAACCAGATTACGCCATTATTCGTATCAATTGTGATACCGTAGGGTCCATTGGTGCTCAGGACACTGGTTGCAGAAGGCAGCTTGAATTCCGAGATCACCCCATTAGTTGTGATGCTGCCGATCCGTTGACCAGCGTATTCAGTAAACCAAAGACTATTCTTGGAATCAGACACAATGTCAAACGGAACACTGCCGGCCGTGGGGAGAGTGTACTCATGCACCACATGATTTGTTGGGTTGATGCTACCGATCTTCGCCTTGGCGCCTTCAACGAACCAGAGGTTGCCATCCGGACCCGGGGTGATGTTGTAAAGGAGGCTGTTGGTGGCGATAACATTTCCGTTACCCGTGATGCCGCGGTACTGGCTAAAAACTCCGCTCGCGGTTACGGCTCCAAGCGCATTGTAGGTTAATTGGGTAAACCAAACGCGACCGTCAGACCCTTTGGTGATGCCTGCAGGGTTGGAGTTGGTGGCGGTAGGGATCAGGAACTCGGGGAGAAAAACTCCATTGGTGGTGATGCGGCCAATTCTATTTGCGTGTGCTTCCGTGAACCAAAGATTGCCATCGGGGCCGGTGGTGATCCCGTAGGGGCGCGTGTCGGCAGTCGGAATTACAAATTCCGTTATGAAACCGGGCCCTTGAACGCTGGATGCGTTGGCCTGGATCCTGGCAATCCTGTTGCCGCTAAATTGTGTCAACCAGAGATTGCCATCCGGCCCCAAAGTAATTGACTGCGGAAGACTGGCTATGACCGGGAAGGGGAAGATATTTACTTCGGGAGCAGCTCCCGCCCTCATCAAGCTTGTGAAAACGAGCAGTGTTGCCAGAAAAGCCAGCCCCAAGCCACGGCATCGGATTGCAGCAGGGCAGGTCTTGAAAGATATACTCGTCTTCTGATTATTCATTTTACAACTCGCATTCTCAGCATTTGGAAATCTCCGCACATCCCTCTAGCGGCGGCGGCGGTTATTACCAAGGCTAACCATATAGGCGATTTTAAGATTTTCGTCCAAGCGAAAATACTGGGCGAGAGTAAAGGCAACCCGTGGAAGGGCAAGTGAAATTAAACTGCCACTTCCTCCACGGATTGGGTTGTTGCCGGCACATTGTGAAAAACCTGTGTGTAAGAACCTGAGAATAGAGGTTTACAGCTGCCGTCCCTTTTCGTTTCAATGATAGTATGAGTGACGGAATGTCTGATGGTGCCGGTGCACCGGGTGATTTTAAGAAGTCCCGCAGGAAAAAAGCTGGTTTTGTCGAAGCGGCTCCCAAGCTGGACCGCTTGCCACCGTATTCTCCGGAGGCCGAGCAGGGGGTGCTGGGATGCATACTTCTGTCGCCAAATGATTGCATCGGTGAATGCGTGGAAAAGTTGAAGGCCGGACCGGAGTCTTTCTATGACCTCCGGCATCAAGTGATCTTCGAGAATTTGGTGGAAATGTATGATAAACGCGAAGCCATTGATCTTATCACTTTGCAGCAGCGATTGAAGGACAAGGCCAAGCTGGATGAGGTGGGGGGGCTTGTTTATCTCGGGACTCTGCCTGACACCGTTCCGTCCGCGGCCAATCTGAGCTTTTACCTCGAGATCGTTTATGAAAAGTTCATTCTCCGGAAGATGATTTATGTCTGTACCGATGTGGTGAACCGGGTGTACAGCTCGGAGGAGGAAGTGGATACGCTTTTGGACGAAGTAGAGCGGGATATTTTACGAATCAGTGAAACGCGCGCTGAAGGGGCTACAGACAAGATGAAGGATCTGGTGAAGAAAGCCATTTCCACCATCGAAGATTACCATCAGCGGCAAGGAATGTTGACTGGAATTCCGACTGGTTTTGCCGACTTTGATAAAATGACGAGCGGGCTGCACGGGGGAGAAATGGTGGTGTTGGCTGCCCGTCCCAGCATGGGCAAAACCTCCCTGGCGATGAACATCGCCGAACATGTGGCGATCGATCAAAAGCTACCCGTCGGGGTGTTCAGCCTGGAAATGACTTCGGAATCCCTGGTGATGCGTATGTTGTGCTCACGATCGAAGGTAAACATGCGCAATGTGCGTGAGGGGTTCCTGGCTGAGCGGGATTTCCCAAAGCTGACCAGCGCTGCCGGCAAGCTGGCCAACGCGCCGTTGTTTATCGATGACACCTCCGGCCTGTCGATTCTGCAGCTCCGCGCGAAGGCCCGGCGCATGTCACAGCAGTATGGAATCAAGCTGTTTGTGATTGACTACTTGCAGTTGCTCCATTCTACTGCGCGCCGAGCCGAGAACCGGCAGCAGGAGATTGCGGATATCTCGAACGGGGTGAAATCGTTGGCGAAGGAACTGGATGTTCCCGTGATCGTGTTGAGCCAGTTGAATCGTGAGTTTGAGAAGGACAAAGATCGCAAACCGCGCTTGTCGGACTTGCGTGAATCAGGTTCAATCGAACAGGACGCTGACCTGGTGTTGTTGTTGTACAAACCAACGAAGGAAGATGATGATGATGCGCCCGCGCAGGAACAGGAAGCGATAGCGGTGAACCTGTTGATTGCGAAGCAGCGTAACGGGCCGACGGGTGACGTGCACTTGACGTTCATGAAGCCCTATACACGTTTTGAAAACGCAGCAAAAGTCAGTGATGATGATGTGCCGACTGGAAATTAGCCGATGAACACCTTTATCCGCCGCGGCGGTTTCCTACTCCTTTTATTGCTGGCTTACGTGCCGAATTCATCGGCGCAATCCCTCTTCGATAAAGTCGCGCAAATCATCATTACCAACGTTGGCCCGGCGACGGTGAGTGAAGATCTGGTTCGGGCGAACATTCATGTCAAAGTGGGAGATCCTTATGTCCGCACCAGTGTCGATGACGATGTGAAGAACCTGTATGCCACCGGCTACTTCTTTAACATCCAGGTTCTGGATAACTTCACGGACAAGGGAGTGGTGCTTACCTACATCCTGCAAGGAAAGCTCCGGCTGACCGGGATCAAATTCGAGGGTAATACCAAGTATAGCAACTCGAAGTTGCTCAAGAAAGTTACCTCCAAAATTGGAGATCCGCTGGACGAGCGAAAACTATTCACCGATTCCCAGGAAATTCAGAAGATGTATCAGAAGTCCGGGTATCCAAGAACCACGGTTAAATATGTCATCAGTAACATTGATGAGCGTGCGGGCCGGGCGAGTGTGATTTTTGAAATCCAGGAGAGTCCCAAGATCAAAATTGTGGAAGTTGATTTCACCGGGGCGAATGCTTTTTCCCAAAAGAAATTACGGCGCGTAATCAAGACCAGAAGGCATTGGTGGTTGTCCTGGCTGACCCGGAGTGGAATTTTCAAGCCGGATCAGTTTGACGAGGATCAGGAGAAATTGAAGGAGTTCTACCAGGAAAAGGGTTATATCGATTTTGAAATCAAAGATATTCGGATCACCAATCCCACGCCGAAGACAATGCGGATCGAGTTCGTGATTTACGAAGGCAATCTATACAAAGTGGGTGCAGTAACATTTAAGGGGAATCTGCTCTTCAATACGAATGATATTTTCCGGGGATTGAAGTTGCAGCACGAACAATCGCACGCGAAGACCAAGATTGGTGAGCATGGTCTTCAGGCCGATGTGGGCATGACTTTCACTCCTCAGGGCCTTCAGGATGATATTCATGCGATCGAGGATTTTTACGGTTCCAAAGGTTACATCGATGTGAAGCAAGGGGCGAACCTGCGGGTAAACAAGATCGCAAATACTGAGAACGGAACAATGGATCTGGAGTACAACATTGATTCCGGCGAAAAGCAATACATCGAGAAGATCGAGATCAAAGGCAACGTAAAGACCAAGGACAAGGTCATCCGCCGCGAATTGGCAGTTTCGCCGGGTGACACATTCGACATGGTGCGCGTCCGGTTAAGCAAACAACGTTTGGAGGGTTTGCA
Source organism: Pedosphaera parvula Ellin514 (assembly GCF_000172555.1). NCBI lineage: Bacteria > Pseudomonadati > Verrucomicrobiota > Pedosphaerae > Pedosphaerales > Pedosphaeraceae > Pedosphaera > Pedosphaera parvula. Next base: position 80,803 of record NZ_ABOX02000017.1, on the reverse strand, counting down.
ATATTTTGAAAAGGTGGATACGCAACCGGAACCAACGGTCATTCCGAATCATAAGAATCTGATTGTCGGAGTGGATGAGAAGTCCACCGGCCAGTTTACCTTTGGGGCAGGATTCAGCACGGTAGATAGCATTTTAGGCTTTGCCGAAATCAGCCAGTCCAATTTCGATCTTTTCAAGCCGCCTTACTTCACTGGTGGAGGTCAGAAGTTCCGCCTGCGCGTGCAGCTTGGCACACAACGCCAGGACTATCTGATTTCCTTTGTGGAGCCGTGGTTCCTGAATCGTAAGCTGGCTCTGAGCATAGATCTCTTTCACTCGGTGTATAACTTCCAAAGTCTGGATAATCTTTATAACGAAACCCATACTGGAGCCAAGCTGGGGCTAACCCGGGCTCTGGGAAGCGATTTTCTGATCGGAGGAATCAGTTATACGGTTGAAAATGTTGGCATTGTTGATGTCAACGAAAACGCTCCTGCCACTATTTTTAACGACAGTGGAAATACGCTGCTTTCGCGCTTTGGTGTTTCGCTGGCCTACGATACTCGCAACAGCACGACCTTGCCGAACAAGGGCCAGAGAACAGAAATTTCAGCGGAAGTTGTCGGCGGACCTTTGGGTGGAGACGCCAATTTCTATAAAACTGAAGTGAAGAGCGCCTGGTATTTCAAAGGGTTCGCGAAGGATCATGTGCTTGAAATCGTGGGCCGCGCGGGAGTGGCCGATCGTTTGTATGGTTCGAAGGATTTGCCATTCTTTGAACGTTATTACCTTGGTGGTCAATATTCTCTCCGTGGCTACGATTATCGTGGAGTCGGTCCGCGAGAGGCTACGCAAAACGGCCAACAATTTGAACCCATTGGTGGCGATACCTACTGGATGGCTTCGGCGGAATACAGCATTCCAATCATCTCGCGGTTAAGGTTTGCGGTGTTCTATGACATCGGAAGCGTTTATGCGCTGCCTTACAGTTTCCAGACCTCACAGATACATGCAAGAGGACCTGTCATCCCGGGAGCACCGACTCCACTTGGCGCTTTCCAGGATTATGGCGTGGCAGGCAGTACGACAGCCTACAGCGACAACTGGGGCTTGGGATTGCGACTGGATTTACCCATCGGACCACTGCGACTGGACTATGGCATTCCGATTCATCATGATATATTTAATAGTAACAGTGGAAAGTTCCAGTTTGGCGTCGGATTTGCCCGTCCATTATAAGTTAACGATCAAAACATGAAGACTATTTTAAAACGAATTCTACCAGTATTGCTGTTGACCTCTTTGCTCAGCATCCCGGCCATGGCAGAAAGCCGCATTGCGACCATCGATTTGCGCAAAGTATTTGATAACTACTGGAAACGCCAGCAGGCGGAGGCAGCGCTGAAAGATAGAGCTGCGGAGTTCGACAAGGAATATAAGTCGATGGTGGATGACTACAACAAGGTAAAGGAAGATTATAACAAGATTATTGCCTCTTCCAATGACCAGTCAGTGACCCAGGAAGAAAGGGACAAGCGCAAAAGTTCAGCGGAGGCGAAACTGTTGGAAATTAAGAGCAGTGAAAATACCATTCGGGCTTTCGAGAACAATGCCCGGGACCAGCTTGATACGCAGCGCAAGCGGATGCGTGACACAATTCTTCAGGAGATTCGCAACGCCATCAGCGCGAAGGCCAAGGCAGGCGGCTTTAGTCTGGTGGTTGACAGCGCGGCTGAATCCATTAACAACACGCCGGTGGTGCTCTATGACAATCATGATAACGACCTGACTGATGGCATTCTGTCCCAGTTGAATGTCGGTGCTCCGCCAACAGCGACGAAGGAGACTCCCGCGGCAGACGATAAGAAGGAAAATAAGAAATAATCCTTCAAGGGAATTTAAAAGGCCAGCTGCAAGGCTGGCCTTTCTCATGTACCAGAAGAGAGATCAACTCTCGCTCAATCGTTTCTTGGGAGCTTCAAATAACATTTCGTGTGCTTCCTTCAGAATGGCCGGGATTTTTTCAGCAAAGGGGCTGCGTTGAAGAACCGCAGCGAGATTGAGCGAATCCACTTTGCTGGAGTTCTCACCAGGAAACCAATGGTCCGCCTGGCCGAGAAGATTGTAGCGCATTTTTCCCCAGGCGACTAAATCCAACGACTTCGCATAAGTCCACAGCCGGAGAATCTCCAATATATTGATCTGGCCTGGAACATCGATGTATTGAGGCAAGCCTCGGAACCAAGCCTTGCACCAGTCTGCGCCCAAGGTGCGTTCCATCTCAGTTCGCAACCTTTTTTCAATGGGGGTGATGGTGGCCTGTAACTCGTCGTAATAGTCCAATGCCTTGACATGTTCGTCGAAGTCCGATGGTTTGGCGGCACCGCAACTGAGGGTGTGCACCTCGGGCCGAGCCAGGCAATAGAGATCGTTGAAAATCATCGGGGATAACGGAGCGCAGAGATCGACGAGTTTTTTCGGTGGGTCGTATAGTTTGCCGCCCTTGTCATTGGGGCTGATGATAAAGACGCCCATGTCTCTCTTTCGCGCCTCGGTGATCGTAGCCCAGTTCAGATCGTTGACGAAATACCAATGCACGTTGAAGTAATCGAATTCGTCTGTGGCGATGGCTTCCTGGATGATGTCTGTAGTGGCGTGGGTGGAAAAGCCGATAAAGCGAACCCGGCCGTCCTTCTGGAGCTTGCGTGCCGCGGCAAGACATCCGTTCTTTTTCAGAGAATAATCGAGCAGTTGACGGTTGTTAATTCCGTGGAGGGAGAGCAGTTCCACGTGATCGAGCTTTAGATAAGCCATCGACTGCTCAAACTTTTTCAAGAACTCGGCGGGATTCTCGGTTGGTCCCACCTTCGTTTGAACTATAATTTTGTTGCGAGGCAGAGTCGGCAGGATATTGCCGAGTTGCATTTCCGAGGATCCATAGCCGCGAGCGGTTTCAATATGGTTGATGCCGAGTTCGATGGCACGATGGATCGTGGCTTCCAGGTTCGCCTGGTTGTCATGGGGAATTTCCTTTGGGTCGACATCCTGCCACTTGTATTGATAGCGCATGCCTCCGCACGAGATCACGGGCATGGCAAGTTCAGTCCGGCCAAAGCGTCTGTATTTCATGTGCGAGAATTATGGCATGGAAATGGAATTCAGCAACGAAGAGAAATTGATCTTTTGCTGCTTCTGTCCACCCCGGAAGAAAGAGGTTTTAGCGGCTAAGATGGTAAACATGGACTTCGAAAGGAGCGAACCAATCTGCAAATTTTCCATCATGTAATTCCACCTTCCGCGGGGATTCATAGACCACCTCGCCAATGGACTTGGTGGCCGGAATGCCAGTGAATTCAATCCGGGCTGTGGTGCCACCGCGTTTGCAGGCCAGGATGTAAATATCAGATCCGACTTCACGCACGCAGAATTCCATATCCTTCGGATCTTTTATTTTAATGGGGAGTTTCGATTCCGAGGCAACCAGAGCAGGGGCGAGCAGACTTTTATTTCCTACTTCCTCAACCACGGGGCGTAAAACATTTTTCCAGAAGGTCCAGTTCCACCCAAGTTTGGCATCCTCTGGTGGCATCGCCGTTTCAATGTTTCCGCCGAAATAGAGAATACCACGGGCCCCATTGATAATGGCTTCGTAAGTCATGAATCGCTCCTCTGGGAAGGTGGGGAAGCGCAAGGTTTTGCCCGGTCTCACAACTCCGCTCCAGGCGATTTGAAGCACCATCCAAACAGGCATTTTGCCGTCGGCAACTTCCATCATCGTCCTGGTATAATCGCCAACCATGTTGATTTCCTTGTTCGTGAGGAGCGAGTGAGTGCCCGGCGGATAACCAATGGGGTAAATATCGGCTCCAGTGATATCCGAGGCGGTGTTGTAGGGGCGGAGGGTCTGGACTGTTCCTCGCGGTGCCTGAATGATGGCAAGAGGATGGTTGGGATCGAGTTCACGAATTATTTCGCGTGCTTTTACCAAAGGTTCGATTTTAGCTTTACCCCACTCAGGCTCGTCCGTGCCTTTCCAAATACCCAGCCCAGGATGGTCTTTGAATTGAGTGACGACGCGGCGAAGCATCGCTTCATGTTTGGTATCGTGACCTTTGATGCTGGCGAGGTCATGCAAATAGAGCCAGCAATACATGCCGTAACGAGCGGCCGCATCCTCCCATTTTTGCTCGGTTACGAAGGTCTGCTCATCCCATGGATGACCATTGGCTCCGGTGCGGAAGAAAGTGCCACCTGCATCGGCCAGTTCCTCAATGCCATTTTTTCCATTCGGCGCCTTGCTATCGGGAGAAGGTGCGAGCGTGAAGCCAATGGGAAAAACCTTTTTGCCATTGATCACCAGAACATTGTCGGAATTGATGGTGACTTTGTTTCCTGCCTGGGCATCTAGTCGGACGGGCAGGAAAGTAATAATCAAGAGGGTGGCGATCAGCCAAGAAGTGTCCATCTCAATGAATAGTAATGATGTGTCATCAAGTATCCGAAAAAGTTAAGTCGGAATACTCTTCAAGTTTTGGCTCGTGCACGATAGGGGGCTTGGCTGCGAATGAAACCATAAAATATGCCCGCGAACTGCTCAAAATCAATTGTAAGGAGTCAACTGTGTTCCGTGGTCCTCGGAAAGCTCGTAGCGATAATTCCATTTCGGGCGAGTGATCCATTCCGCATGACCATCACAGAAAATCACATGACCGCCTTCCATGCCGTGACCCCAATAAGGGTTGGGATAGTTTTGCCAGGGCCAGTCCGGATTGTGAGGTTCCATCGCATCGAAGATGAGCCAGATATCACTGGGACCAACGACCGTGTCGCGAAGCGGGAGGTTGACATGGCGATAGGCTTGAATGCTTTTTGTGGTCTTTCGCGTGTAGCTGGGATCGTAGAAAGATCCAAATACTTCATAGCTATGACCATAGTTTGTCATCCGTCCAGCAGCTTTATCATCCAATTGTCGGAGTTTTTTGATGATGCCCCCGTTGTATAGAAAATCGTAAGTATCATTTGGATCCACGTTGTTCCTAGTGCTCGGGTTGACGAAGACCTTCACGGATTTGATACCTGGACCACCGTTAAGGCCATAGAGCCAATTAAGATCGTCATCATCATGGATGGCTTGTGCTCCTGTTTTCAAAGATCCTGTCAGTCTTCCATCAGAATCATCTTCAGCATAGAGCATGCTCCCCAAGCCCATTTGCTTGCAGTTGCTCAGACAGGCGGTGCGATTGGCCTTTTCCTTGGCTTTCGCGAGTGCCGGGAGGAGCAGCCCAGCCAGGATGGCGATGATGGCAATGACCACCAACAGTTCAATCAAGGTGAAGGCTTTCGAGGGGAAGATACGAATTCTCATATTCTCTGTGCCGATTCTGATTTGGAGTTTTGAAACTATCGAACAAAACTAGTACCGTGATTTTATTTCGTCAATTGGTATTTCGTGTGGAACACAGAAAAAAGGGCCGAAAACATTAAGTAATGTTAGCATCTTGATTAACTTGGCGAGCGTGTTTGTCGCGCTGAAAATTATTGCTGCAGTTTCTGCAAAAGCTTTGGCTGGCTTGAATGCCAACTGGGTTTTGGGCTGGCTTCAATAATTCTGCCGGGACTCCAACGGCTAACGCCTTTATCAGCAGTTACGAATCGGCACGAATTGGACGGATGTAACTCCCCCCAGCCGGTTCCTGAACCTTCGACTCCGGCGATCGGCGGTTTAGGCATGGGCGGCTTCCTCATTAATCGGTTGAAAAAGAAATAAATTACCGGGCTTATTGAACGGCTCAGCGTCGCCGGAAGCGTTGAGCTCTTTGTTTTTGGCGGATCAGGTTAAATATCTTCATGTCGCGATTCTTGAGCCTTTCTGCGCAATCTTTTTATCAAAAGACGGAGGTAGAGGGAATGTTAAAGCGACCAGTCAGTGAGTAACTAATCATGGTGAATTAGATGGGTAAATCATGCGCAACCTGCACATAATAGGCGTCAAAAGCACTGAAAAATTTCTTAATTTTATTGACAGAAAAAAACGAGGTTCTCATGCTCAAATTTATTATTCACCTAATAAGATTTTATGAAGTGGCATTCAGGAGTTTGCTTGATTAAATCATTTTTTGTTTGCCATAAGGTGAATGAGCAGAGTCTTTTTTATCCCACCAGTTGCATTTATTTTCGTAATCCAATGATCGGCGGAGTTGAATTTTCAACCTTCCCAGAGGACCGGAACTAACAGCATCCTAAGCTGCCATAATCAAGTGGGATAAATGACAGGCCTGCACGGAAACACCGGACCAACGCGGAGCGGACGAGGTGTTTTGCAGGTGTTCGAGGAAGAGAGTGATTTGAAATTGACAATGAAAATAAGTGTCCCGGTCATATTAGAAGAGTTTAACCTATGAAAACAAGAACCTGCATCGCCCTCGCCATCATTTCCCTGATGGCTCTCGTATTTGGAGCTAATGCCCAAACAAATCCTGGTCTAAATCCACTTACCTCCTTTGGAGTGCGTTTCGATGGGAGTATACAGCCGTTGGATGTGCCTTGGATTGATATCGGCAATAACCAGCGTGGGATGGCCTATGACCCAGTAACTGGGTATCTCGTTTTCGTGGATACACATTCCGGGGCGGGTGGCTCGAGCAATGTGCTTGGTAATATTTACATTTTGGATGGCATCAACGGAACCATAGTGACCAATTTGAACACCAACGGCATTGTCGGCGGAGCCTATGCCGATGCGGGGAGCCTGGTGGCGGATGACGGAGCCGTCTATGTGTGCAACCAAGTCAACAACAGCGGCACTACTCCTTTCATCATTTATCGCTGGGATTCCGTCCTTACCACCAACGCACCATCGGTTTGCTTTTCAAACTTTCTCACCCCGGCTCAGCGATATGGAACCAGCATGGACATTCGTGGAGCAGGGGCCAATACACAAATTATTATTGGTTCGCTGGTGAATTCAACTTCGGGAACCAACGTGGTGGTATTCACAACAGCTGATGGCACGAATTTCGCATCCAATGTTCTCGGCACGGACGCGACAACCGCGAATTTTAACGATGGCATTGCCTTTGGGCCTGGGGATAGCTTTTATGCTAAAAAGGTTGGGGCTCCACTTCGCTGGATGAGTTTCAATTTGGGAGCTTTGAGTGCGACTACCATTAAAACCTATGATTCCACGGCACTCGGAAACACCGACAATCTCGGCCCGATTGCAGTGGATAATGTCCACAAACTTTTGGCTGCCATTGACGTAATCAGCGGGACTACCGGTCCTGAACATGTTCGCCTTTATGATATCTCAAATACGAACCGCGGTCCTGTGCTTCTCGATATTAAGGATTATACCCCCAACAATGCCAATGCCTCGGCTCCTCCCGGGTATCTGGACTTTGGTGGCGGCAAGCTTTACTCCTACGTGATTAACAACGGGTTGATTGCCTACAGCGTTGATGCCGTACCAACTGTGGCTCCAACAATCCTGTCGCAACCAGCCGCCACGAATAGAATGACAATTGGGCGGACAATCACACTGTCCGTGTCGGCGTTCCCAGCGGTGAATTATCAATGGACTTCAAACGGAGTGAATATCGCTTCGGCCACCAATGGCTCGTTGGTCATTTCAAATTTGCAGGTGAGTTATTCTGGAACTTACAGCTGTGTTGTCAGCAACGCGGCAGGGACGCAGACGGTTGCATCACAGTTGGTGGTGGTGAATCCGACCGACCTGTATCATTTGAACCTACAATGGAGCGCAGCAGCAGGAGCTCAACCGTATATTGATTATAGTGGGACTGGCAATGTGCCGAACCAGCGCAGCATCGCATACAATGCGCTCTCAAATCAGTTATATGTTGTCAGTCGCTCCAGCCCCACCACCTCAAATTATCTGGTGTATGCAATTAACGCCACGAATGGGGCCGTGCTATACACATTGAACACGAACGGAATTCAGCTCTATGTGGCGCCACAAGGGAGTTCATCGGGCTTGGGGTTGGATGCGATCGGCGTGGCGGATGACGGGGCCATTTATGCCTGTAATGAAACTCCAAACGCTTATGGCGGAAGTCCAGCAGACCCGGCCAAGGTGTTCCGACTGTATCGCTGGGCGAACGGCGATAGCAACACCGTGCCAGTGCAAATTTTTATGGGTGATCCAGCCTCTCAGAGCAGCACCTTCCGCTGGGGTGACGTTATGAGCGTGCGTGGCAGTGGAATCAATACCCAAATTATTTTGGATAATAACGATGCTGCACAACGATACGTGGCTGTCCTGACTCCGACCGATAGCACGATGACGAACTGGACGGCGCAATATTTCCTGCAGCCGACTGTGGGAACCCCCATTGGTCGCAGCCTCGAATTCGGACCTGGCAGTACTTTTTACCAGAAACGTAAAGGCTTTGGGCTGGTGCAATCCAGTTTCGATTTGACCCAGGCACCAGCAGCTACCACCACCTTGAGCACGAATTCCAATTTCACCAACACTCTCGCTGGTGTCGGGTTGAATTTGACGCGGAAGTTGTTGGCCGGGGTGAATTATCCTGTCGCAGCGACGAACGATTCCCTTGACCTGTATGAGATTTCCGACTTGAACAGTCCATTGTTCCTGGCCTCATACATTTTTCCGGTGTATCCGCATAATGCGAATGGCAATTTTATCTCCCAGACCTTCTTTGCTGGCGATATGCTCTTCACCATTGATGCACAGAACGGCATCATGGCGTTCAAGGTGGCTTTGGGGCCGCCGACAGCACCGAACTTTTTCGCGCAACCACAAAACCTGCGAGTGATCCTGGGTGGTGGGGGGAGCATGACGGTTACGCTCGATCAACAAGCAACGGTCAAGTGGCAGAGAAATGGCTCGGACATCCCAGGGGCTACGAATCTGACCTATGCCATCACCAATGCCCAACTCACCGATGGCGGTAACTACCGCGTGATTGCAGCGAATGCTTATGGTTCCTCGACAAGTTCGGTGGCTGTGGTAACGGTCGCATTGAGTCAGGGGAATTATTCCTTGTCACAGGCATGGAACCTGGCACCCGCGAGCCGTCCTTATCTTCCATTGGATGGCAGCAGTAGTGGGTCGACTCCGTTTTACCGGAGCATTGCGTATAGCGCCCTGTCAAATCAGGTTTATGTAGTAACCCGTACGGGAGCTTCTTCGGGGCAAGCCGTTCATGTATTGGATGCCGCAACAGGAGCGGACCTATACACACTTGATACCACTGGCATTACTGGTGGAAGCATTGTCTTGCTTTCCGTCGGGGTGAGCCAGGATGGTTCCATTTATGCGGCAAACATGGATACCAGCGGAACAAACGCAGCAGTTTATAAGCTTTATCGTTGGGCAGATGCCAATAGCAGCACCCAGCCAGCCTTGGTCTACTCCGGTGAGCCTGCCAATCAGACCACTGGTTTCCGTTGGGGTGACGCGATGGACGTCCGTGGCGCTGGCACGAACACCCAGATCGTGATTGATGCCAACCAGGGAAGCCTGGCAGCGGTGTTGACACCGGTGGATGCTTCATTGGCTTCATTCACGAATGCTTACTTCGGGGAAACAGGTCCCAGCACTCCGATTGGTCGTAGTCTGCAATTCGCGACAGGGACTAATATATGGCAGAAGCGAGCGGGAACGGCCCTGCAATTGGTAAGTTACAACCTGCCTGGCGGGACGAGCACGGTGCTGAGCAACTTCAACAACTTCGCGTCGTCGCTTGGGTCTGTGGCCTTGGATGTTTCGAGAAAGTTGCTGGCTGGTGTTAACTTTGCCGGCAATACCAATTCTCCTGACAGCCTTGCGCTGTATGATATCTCTGACCTGGGCGCACCGTTGTTGCTTGCAACTTATAATTTCCCGGCCAATTCGAAGCCGAATGTCAATCTGATTGCGCAAGTCGTTTTCGCCGGCAACCGGGTATACGCTGTGGATGGGAACAATGGTATTGTGGCATTCAATCTGGTTGCTCCCACACCACCGTCACTGAGCGTGACATTTGACGGAGTTCATGCGCTTGTGAGTTGGCCCACGAATTTCACCGGCTATGCTTTGCAGTCGGCACCGGTCCTGGCCAGTCCCAGCATCTGGAGTCCGGAAGGGACGGGGGCGATTGCAAATGGTCAATACACCGTCACAAATACCGCGTCGGGTGGAAGCAAATATTACCGCCTGATTAAATAGATCGCGGGTTAATTTGAAGCTCACAGCCAGTCTGGATGCAACCAGGCTGGCTTTTTGTTTATGTTTATTATGGCCGGGCTTTCAGGTGAGGAGTTGCTGTTTAAAAAACTTGCTTCAAAGGGCGTTGACACGGTGAGTTAGTGTGATTAGGCTATGTGAAAATCAGTTTTTTGCAAAAGCCATGTTGATTCGAATTGCCTTAATTATCGCCATCATAGCCGGGCTCGCGGCTGGGGTTCTGAATTTTGTTCAGGTAAAAGACAAGATTAACACGACGATCTCTGACCGGGACAAGAACGCCAAGGATCGCGATATGGAGAGAGCTGAGAAGCAAAAAGCTCAAAAGCTCGCCAAGGATACTCAAACCACTTTGGATCAGACCAAGACCGAGTTGGCTTCGACTAAGGATGAGCTCGGTAAAGCCAGCGCTGAGGCTGCTGAAGCGACCAAGAAGGCCACCGCGCTTTCCGATAGTTTAAAGAAGACCACCTCGGAGCGTGATTCGGCCCAAAACGATTTAGCCGCGTGGAAAGCCTTGGGCGTTCCCATCGACCATATCAAGGCGACGCTGGCATCTATTACCTCGCTGAAGGAACAGCGTGACGCGATCGAGGCTGAGAAGAAGATTTTGATCGCCAATAACGTCAAACTTCAAAACAAGCTGAATACGCTCCTTGATCCAGAATTTCTGGTTAAGCTGCCCGACGGTTTAAAAGGCAGAGTCCTGGCGGTTGATCCAAAGTATGAGTTTGTAGTGCTTGATATTGGTGACAAACAGGGTGTGCTTGAGGATGGACAAATGTTGGTAAATCGTAACGGAAAGTTGGTCGCCAAGGTTAAGATCAAGAGCGTTCAGGCCAACCGCAGTATCGCCAATGTGATGCCGGGTTGGAAGGTCGTTGACTTGATGGAAGGCGATCAGGTTCTTTACTGATCTTTGCCCATGAAGCTTGTTTCCAGTTTGAAAAAGTGTCGGACTTGGGCCCTGCTGTTATCTCTTACTGTTGGGCTTGGCTGCTGCAGTGGTTGTAAGACCAGCGATGCAGAGGCGAGCAATGAATCGCCACGGCCATGGAATTCTCCAGAAGGATGGCAGAACGGGATGCTTCCTGGAACGATGACACAGCCACACTAGCATTTTGTAGTTCCTGCGGTGATAGATTTGAAAAGCCATTGGTAATCGCCAATGGCTTTTTTTTTTGAGACAACGAAGAGGTTTTTGACGGTAAAAAGATTTTGGAGTTTTTAACGTACTTATCAATGAACGTTCGGCTGAAATTCTGAGGGGAGACGACGATCTTAAAATGGGAAAAAGGCCAAGGGCGCCGTGAGGGGGACAGGTGAGACTACTTGGCGACTTCCACGCAGCGTGTTTCCCGAATGACCGTGATCTTAATTTGCCCCGGATATTGCAGATCATTTTCGATTTTGGAGGCGATATTCCGGGCGAGGGCAAATGCCTGGTCGTCTGAAACCTGCTCAGGTTGGACCATGATACGAAGTTCACGTCCCGCCTGAACGGCAAAGCATTTTTCCACTCCGGGGAAGGACAAAGCGATCTTTTCAAGATCATCCACGCGCTTCAAATAAGTAGCCATGTTCTCCGAGCGGGCGCCAGGGCGTGATGCGCTGATGGCGTCAGCAGCGCTGACCAGAATGCCCAATGGGCCGATGGGAGGAATATCATTATGATGGGAGGCGACGCCGTTTACAACGGCATCAGATTCCCCGTGCCTTTTGATGATATCAGCGCCTACAACAGCGTGAGGACCTTCAATCTCGTGGTTTACGGCTTTGCCAATGTCATGTAGCAGCCCAGTGCGTTTGGCGAGGGAAACATCGATTCCCAATTCTGAAGCCATCAGGCCCATTAGATGGGCAACTTCGATTGAGTGGTTCAAGATGTTTTGGGAGTAACTGTGGCGGAAATGGAGGCGACCGAGAAGTTTGATGATTTCTGGATGCATCGGTGAGAGGCCAGTCTTGGCGACTGCTTCATCACCAAGTCGCACAATGGTTTCATCCATTTCCTGGGTGACCTTGGCAACTATTTCCTCGATGCGAGTGGGATGGATTCGTCCATCAAGAATCAGGCGATTCATGGCTTCACGCGCAATTTCGCGCCGAACCGGGTCGAAACCGGAGAGCACGACTGCGTTCGGGGTATCATCGATTAAAACCGTGATGCCAGTCGCAGCTTCGAAAGCGCGGATATTGCGGCCATCACGACCAATGATGCGGCCTTTCATTTCCTCTCCCTGGAGGGCAATGGTGGCGGTGCTGGTTTCGAATGTGTGATCCCCTGCGTAACGCTGAATGGCCACACTAATTATCTGCCGGGCTTTTTCCTCAGCCTTGGATTTCGCATCCTCGACAATGTGCCGTGTCAGATTACTGGCATCGCGCATCGCCTCCATTTCAACTTCCTTAAGAAATTGGGTGCGAGCTTCGTCTTCGGAAAGTCGGGAAAGATTCTCGAGTTGTTCGCGGCGAAGTTTGATGAGCCCCTCCAGTTCCTGTTGCTGTGAATCCAGCAAGTCAGCCTTTCGCTTCAGCACATCCTTTTGTTCACGTAAACTTCTCTCAGCCTGGACCACGCCTTCCAGTTGGGTATTGATCAATGTTTCGCGTTCGCTGAGGCGGCGTTCGAGTTCGGCGCGTTCCTGCCTGCGTGCGGTAAAGGATTGTTCTGTTTGTTCGCGGATTTTGAGCGCTTCTTCGTTGGCAGCGAGGCGCGCATCGCGAACGAAGGCTTCAGCATCGCGGCGGGCGTTCTCCAGAAGGGTTTGGAGTTGAAGAGCTTGGAGCTTTCTTGCATTGCGGTCTCGCAACCACAAAAGAAGATAGCAAAGCACTGCGCCAACGACAAGGCAGGCGCCTTCTGCATAAATATTTCCCACCAGGATCATTTCAAGACCGGGCGCGGCGGTGTTGCTGATTGCCAGCGCGTCGGCGTCAAGATGCAACTCAAACGAATGTCATGCGGTTCGACAGGGACCTTATCCAAAATTTGCTGATCAAATGCCACTCCACAAGTCGTACCGTGCAGAACTTCCAGCAGTTGGTCATAAAACCCCTTCCCCCGACCAAGCCGGTGTCCAGCAAAGTCGAATGCTACCCCAGGTACGAGTATCAAGTCCAGATGGTTTAAAGAAATTGTGGAACAAAATTCGTTTGGTTCACGGACTCCATACTGACCGGTGGAGAGATCCCGGGGAATATTCTTTATATGGCATGCAACATACTGATTTTGTTCAGGATGGAAGCGAGGCAATAGGACGGTTTTTCCGGTAGCAATTGAATCCTCCACCAGTTTCCAAATGTCAGGTTCATCTGGTAGAGGTGCATAGAACAATATGGACTGAGCCTGTTTCCAAATTTCCTGTTGTTCCAATAAGGAGCAGAGTTGGAGGGACAAGGACTGTCGTTCTGCCTGAGAAAGCTTTTTCACTTCGGTCCGGACTTTCGCTCGCAGTGTGGCTTTCTCGTGCTTATGGATATGGTTGGGGGAAGGGCTGTTATCCATGACGAATTGTCATTTAGGTTTTCTGGACTGGGCCAGCAAGGCGCGCCATTTCTCAACCCGCTCCTTGATCTTCTTCTCCACACCTTGATCGGTGGGCTCGTAGTAGTGTTTGTCGGCTCCGAGATAATCCTGAGAAGCAAAGTGGTCGGGGTGATCGTGGGCGTATTCGTAGCCTTTGCCGTGGCCGAGACGTTCTGCACCAGCATAATGGGCATCGCGCAGATGCTCGGGGACGGGCAGAGTGCGACCGGAACGGACATCGGCCAATGCTGCATCGATGGCGGTAATGCTCGTGTTGCTTTTAATGGCAGTGGCAATGTAGATCGCAGCTTCGGCGATGGGAATGCGCGCCTCGGGCCAGCCGATGAATTCGGCGGCTTGGTGCGCCGCATTGGCGAGGACGAGTGCCATGGGATCAGCCAGGCCGACATCTTCAGCAGCACAGATGACGATGCGTCGCGAGATGAAGCGGGGATCTTCACCGGCGTGAATCATTTTGGCGAGCCAGTAAAGCGTGGCATCGGCATCGCTGCCGCGCATGGATTTGATGAAGGCAGAGATGGTGTCGTAATGGGCATCGCCATCCCCGTCATACACCACGGCTTTGCGTTGGATGCTTTGTTCGGCAACGGCGAGATCGATATGGATGATGCCGTTGGCTTCGGGAGAGGTGGTGAGTGCGGCGATTTCGAGAGAATTCAAGGCTTTGCGAGCGTCGCCATCAGAAAGTTTGGCGAGGTGGCGCAAGGCGGCTTCATCCACATGGATTTTCATGTAGCCCAGACCGCGCTCGGGATCTTGAAGGGAGCGTTGAAGCAACTGGTAGAGTTCCTCTTCGGTGAGAGGGCGTAATTCAAATATTTGCGATCGTGAGACCAACGGGGAGTTGACGAAGAAAAATGGATTGTGAGTAGTGGCACCGATCAGACGAATGACGCCGCTTTCCACGTCAGGCAGGAGGACATCCTGCTGCGATTTATTGAAGCGATGGATTTCGTCGACGAACAAGATGGTCGGTTGGCCGGTATTTTCGAGCCGATTGGATGCAGCGGACAGGACGCGGCGCATATCGGCCACGTTGGATTCGACGCCGCTAAGGCGCTCAAATTTGCTGCTGGTTTGGAGAGCGATGATTTGAGCGAGCGAGGTTTTGCCTGTGCCGGGTGGACCGTAGAAAATGAGCGATTGGATGCGATCGGCTTCGATGGCCCGGCGGAGCAGTTGGCCCGGGCCAAGGATGTGTGATTGACCGATGTATTCAGAAAGATTGCGGGGGCGCATGCGTGCTGCCAACGGCATATGCCGAACCGGTTGGGGTTCAGTGTTCTCTAAAGCACTGGCCTCAGGTTCTTTGGGGGTGGCAAACAGGTCGTCCCGCGACATGGGATTAATATATCAGGTTTGGGAGGACTCGCCCAAAACAAAAAACTCATCCGTGTGGATGAGTTTTAAAGAGTACCCCACCGTAATGCCGTGTATAACAGTCCCTTTGAACTTTTTAAGGAACAGGTGGAGCCCGATCGATCACTTACGACTTCCAGTCAAGGCCTGTCGGCCGACAACCGAAATAGAGGCTCCGTGTTTTTCTAATTACGGTTCAAGGATTTTTGCTAGGAGCACGAACATGGCAGGGTAAAATCTGGTGCTCAAACTTGTTTACAAAGAGCGTGGCGCACTCAACTTTTTATGCGCATTCAACTGCAAAAAGTATTAGCGAATTGTGTGTTTTTCTCAAGGAAATATTTCAAAAAATTCAGCGGGTCATCACCCTAATTGCCAAGATTTTTCTTTACAACACGGCCATTGAATGCGCTTGACCTGCATGGCTCCGAACCCAACCATGGCCGAGGTATTGTCTGGCGGAAAGGCATTTTTTCCGCAGTGGCACCGAATGACACTTTAATATGAAAAAAACATTGATTCGAATTGTTCTCGGACTGGGCATCCTGCTCGTGGTGGCGCTGGTGGCAGTTTTCTTTTCACTGAATTCCATTGTGAAAAAGGGAGTGGAAACGGTGGGGCCTCAGATCACAAAAGTCGATGTGAAGCTGGGTTCCGCGAACATCTCTCCATTTGGAGGGAGCGGGCAGTTGAGCAAATTGTTCGTGGGCAATCCGGAAGGTTATAAAACTGCTTCCGCCATCCAGGTGGGTGACGTCAAAGTGGCTGTTAAGGTGGGCTCTGTGTTGTCAGATACCATCATGGTGGAGCAAATCAATATTCAGGCTCCTGAAATCACCATGGAGGGAACCTTAACCGGGAATAATTTGAGCAAGATCCTGGAAAATCTTAATTCGACCAGCGAAACGAAGGAGAAGGTGAAGAACGAACCGACTGCGGGTAAGAAGGAAAAGAAATTCATAGTGAAGGACATTGTTGTGAACGGTGCAAAGGTGCACCTCAATATCACTGCTTTGGGCCAGACTTTGGGGATGACCGTACCGATTCCTGACATCCATTTGCAAAACGTTGGCACCGGGGAAGGTGGGGTTTCGGCTGCGGAATTATCTCGGCAAATATTGAAGCCGATTCTGGCAGGGGCGGTGGAAGCTGGGACCAAAGCCATCGCGGATGGCGGCAAGCAACTTAAAGACATTGGCAAGAATCTGGGTAAGGGAAGTGTTGATGACTTGAATAAGGCAGCTAAAGGGGTCACCGATTTGTTCAAGAAGAAGCAATAGCCTTGTTTTCAACGAGATTTCAGCAAATTCAGCCCCCTGCCGGTTTCGGTTTGGGGGCTTTAAACTTCCACTAGCTTTAAATGAGGTGATTTTCTATCCTCTCCGCCTGTCGAAAGCGGGCATTTGTGCCTTTTTACGGCTAAGTTACATTGATGATTTGAGCAGCGAGGCTGCCTTTAAGATTTTATGACCAGTAGCCAGATACGCCAGTCGTTCCTCGATTTTTTTAAATCGAAACAGCATACCATTGTGCCGTCGTCCAGCTTGATGCCGGATTCGCCGAACCTATTGTTCACCAACGCAGGGATGAACCAGTTCGTGCCGATCTTTTTGGGGCAGAAAAAGGCGGACGTGAGCAAATGGGCGGGAGCGGTTCCATCGCTGGATACGCGCGCGGCGGACACGCAGAAATGCATTCGCGCTGGCGGCAAGCATAACGACTTGGAAGATGTCGGACTGGATACCTATCACCATACTTTTTTCGAGATGTTGGGGAACTGGTCTTTCGGCGATTACTTCAAGAAGGAAGCGATTGATTGGGCGTGGGAACTAGTGACGGAAGTCTGGCGGTTTCCGAAGGAACGCTTGTACGCGACGGTTTACAGCCCGGACAAATCGCTGGGCGACCCCAGTGATTTTGACCAGGAAGCTTACGATTTGTGGGCCGCGAAATTTTCCGCCGCCGGGCTCGATCCGAAGGTGCATATCGTCAACGGCAATAAGAAGGACAATTTCTGGATGATGGGCGATACGGGTCCGTGCGGTCCGTGCTCGGAGTTGCATGTGGATCTGACGCCGCAAGGGGATACCAAGGGCGCGCTCGTCAACAAGGGAACGGCGGAGTGCATTGAGATTTGGAATCTGGTGTTCATCCAATTCAATGCGAATCCGGGTGGGACTTTTTCACCATTGCCTGCAAAGCATGTTGATACTGGCATGGGATTTGAGCGTGTGACTTCAATCATGCAGGGGTCACACGGTTTCAAGGATTTTGCCAATGCCAAGATTTCAAACTACGAAACGGATATTTTTCGTCCAATTTTTGATGCAATCGAGAAATTGAGCGGTAAGCGTTATGGCTCGACATTGCCGAAATCGGGCAGCACAGGAGATACAGAGCAGGAGAAGGTTGACGTGGCGTTCCGCGTGATTGCGGATCATATCAGGACGTTGAGTTTTTCGATTGCTGATGGGATTCAGCCCGGGAATACGGACCGGAACTATGTGCTGCGCCGCATCCTGCGTCGCGCAGTTAAGTACGGACGCACACTCGGGTTCCATGAACCGTTTTTCTACAAGCTGGTGGATGTGCTGGCTGAAACGATGGGTCAGGTGTTTCCCGAAATTCGCGAACGCAAGCAGCATGTCAAGGATGTGATTCGCTCGGAGGAAGAAGCTTTTAACAAAACGTTGGATCGAGGTATCGAGTTGTTCAACCAGGAAATTGCTCACGTTAAGCCCGGTCATCAACTACAGGGACCTTTTGCATTCAAGCTTTATGACACATACGGCTTTCCGCTCGATCTCACTGAGTTGATGGCCCGCGAACGCGGACTGGCCGTGGACGTTGCTGGGTTCAATTTGCTCATGGACGAGCAAAAGAAGCGTTCTCAGGCCGCGCAGAAGAAAGAAGTGATTTCGCTTTCGCAAATCGAAACGACCGTGCCGACCAAGTTTATCGGCTTTGATCAACTTCAGGCCAAAACGAAGGTGCTTGAAGTCGTGGGATTGAAGGATAAGACCGCTGTAGTGCTGGACACGTCGTCGGCCTATGCGGAAATGGGTGGCCAAGTGGGAGATACGGGTGAATTGAGCCAAGGCGGCAAATTGTGGCGGGTGGAGAATACCCAAAAGAGTGGGAACACCTGGCTACATTTCCTTGCGGACGGTGATGCGCCGCAGACGGGAAGTGAAGTGGAGTTGACGGTGGATCGGGAGCGGCGCAATGCGATTCAGCGGCATCACACGGTGACGCATATTTTGCACTGGGCAATTCATGAAGTCGTGAGCAGAGAGGCGTCGCAAAAGGGTTCATTCGTGGGGCCGGATAAGCTGACGTTTGATTTTAATTCACAGCCATTGACACCACAGCAGGTGGCGGATGTGGAAAAGCTGGTGAACGAACGCATTTTGGAAAATGCAGGCGTGTCGTGGACGGAGGTTCTTCATGCCGATGTGAAGGGGCGCAAAGACGTGATGCAATTTTTCGGTGATAAGTATGGCGACCGCGTGCGCGTCGTGCAGATTGGCGGGAAAGCCGGGGAGTTGAACGGTTACTCCATGGAACTCTGCGGTGGAACTCATACCCAGGGAACCGGAGAGATTGGGTTGTTCCGCATTATTGGTGAGTCTGCCGTGGCGGCTGGAGTGCGTCGTATCGAAGCGGTGGCCGGGTTGGAAGCATATGGCAAGGCAACCGATGAAATTCAACTTATCAAGAGTATTGCTGGCAAAGTGAATGCGCCGATAGGTGAATTGGAAAAGAAAATCGATGCCTTGCTGGCCCAACAGAAAGAGCTGGAGAGACAGCTCAAGGCCGTAAACCAAAAGGAAGCCGCGAACACCGCGAAGAGCTTGATTGGGAAAGCGGCGACGTTGAATGGAATTCCGGCCATCATTGAGAACCTGGGTTCGGCAGATGGCGACACGTTGCAATCGATAGCAGACGCCTTAAAGGGGCAATTCAAGGGAGTTGTTGTGCTCGGTGGGGCTGCCAATGGAGCGGTCGCGCTGGTGGCGTCAGTTTCGCCTGAGTTTACCGCGAAGGTGCAGGCGGGGAAAATTATTCAAGGCATCGCGCCGATCGTGGGTGGCAAAGGTGGCGGCAAGCCAGACAATGCCCGAGGCGGCGGCAAGGATGTCTCCAAGCTGGATGAGGCGATGGCGAAGGCAAAGGGGCTGATTGGCGCTTAATCTTTAGCTGAATCAAGAGCGTCAGCGGCTGTGTCGGTGTGCGTCCTCTCTTGTCGACAATGGAGGAGAGGCGCTTGTTTCGCGAATTTTGCGGAGAGTATTAAATGAGTGATACAATTATGGAAATGTCCGACGCCAATCTTGAGAGAGTCTCATGGGAGATGATTTGGAAAGCTGTTAGGGCTCTGATTCCAAGTGTGGCCTATCTCACTCCCGGTTCTCTCTGGTCTGCTGCTGAGAAGGATGGGCTGGTTATAGAGCAGTGGGCTGGGGAGAAATTATTGGAGGAAAGTGATGCGACCGCCATCCGGAAGCTTTTGGCCGGCACGAATTCAAATGAATTCGTTATTGTCGTGACTGATTGTTCATTTCGTTCGGGGAATACACCTTTTGCATTTCGGATGTCTGCGACAGAGGCATTTGCAGAGGCCTATCGACGTGTCACCGGAGAATGTGTTATTTCAGACTTGGATGTGGTGATGGTGTGCACGGAATCGAATCGACTAGTTCTCTGTGATCACGAAGGCGACGTCATAATCGTTCGGAAGCCAAACAGTTAGGCCTGAAATCCACGTTGACATTTAAGGGGGGCGGCTATATTCCAGCGGAATCATGAAAAGGAACTTCAGCCGGCAATCACTCTCGCTTGTAGCAAGTCTTTTCCTGTGTTGTTGCGGGGTGGTTTGTACCGAGATCAGTGCGGCGGAGGCAAAGAAGCTTGTTTTATCTGATTTGCCAGCGGCGGTGCAGAAGATGGTGCAAAGCCAGTTGAATGTGGGCGGGGGCAAGGTGGGGGAGATTGACCGGGAGGAAGATGATGGAGAGATTAGTTACGTGGTGGAAATCGTGAAGGGCGAGGATGCGCGGGACATGACGGTGTCGGAGGAAGGCAAGTTGCTGGGCATGGAAGTGGATTTGAACGAGGTGCCGGCCGTGCCGCAAAAAGCAATCAGGGCACAGTTGGGTAACGGAACAATCGACAGCGTGGAAAAGACTTCAGAGGAGGATGGAACAATCAGTTATGAAGTCGAGATGACCAACAAGGCTGGGAAGGATCGGTTTTTTACAGTGACGATGGAGGGCAAAATGATCCGGGCTGAGATTGGTCTGGAGGAAGCCCCGGTCGCAGTGAGGAAGACCATCGAAGTTGAGAGTGCGAAGGGAAAGCTGGAGAGTGTTTATCGAGTATTAGAAGAGGATGGAATTTCGTACAGTGCCGAAGTGAATGAAGGGGGGAGGAGTCGTGATATGACGATTGCGGGGGATGGAAAGCTGGAGACCATCGAGGCGTTTGCGTCGGACCTGCCGCCGCTCGGAAGAAAGGTGCTTCACGGAAAAGTGGGCAACGGCAAGTTGGTGCGGATCGACAAGGTTTTTGATGAGAAGGGAGAGTATGTGTATGAGGTTGAGAGTTTGAAAGATGGCAAGGCGTTCAATTTCAAGATTGGTGCAGGTGGAAGATTTCGGGGAATGGACGGAGAAAAGGAGCCTTGAATTCGTCGGGGCAACTGCGAATTAAGGCGGAGTGTTTGGTTTCAGGCGGCGGGCGAGGATGGTGTGAAGGGTTTGAGCCAATTCGTGGATGGTATTCGGTTTTAGGATCAGCTCGGCGATACCAAGACCTTTTGCGCTTTCAACATCTTGAGAGCGGATGTAACCGGTGGTCATTACGATGGGGATGTCGGGTCGGATCTTTTTGATTTCCACAATCAAGCGTGGTCCATCCAGGTACGGCATGGACATATCTGTGACAACAAGGTCAAACTGATCAGGGTCCGACTTAAAAGCAGCGAGGGCTTCAAGAGGATTGGTAAATCCGGTGACGTTGTAACCCACCCGTTTGAGCATGCGCGTGGTAATGAAGACGATCGAGTGTTCATCATCCACGAACAAAATGCGTTCACCGTGACCCTGGGCTTCATCCGCTTCCACGGGTTTCGAGGGTGGTATCTCGACCTCAAGAGCAGGGAAAAACAAGTTGAAAGCAGAGCCTTTTCCGACTTCCGTTTCAACCGTGACGGCACCGCCATGGCTCTTCATGATGCCGTGCACGACGGACAGTCCCAAACCGGTGCCCTGGCCAGGTGACTTGGTCGTGAAGAACGGATCAAAAATGTGGGGAAGAATACTCGTGTCGATTCCAGAGCCGGCATCCTGCATCGAGAGGCGAACGTACCTGCCCTGGTGCAGATCAGGGACTGTGCCAGCGGTGTTGGCATCCACCGTGACCATATCCAGCCTCACTTCCAGCAGGCCGTTGTTATTCATGGCATGGCTCGCATTGGTGCCAAGGTTCATGATCACCTGGTTCACCTGGGTGGCGTTGGCTGAAATAGGAAGGAGATGGGATTCGTAATTCGACCGAATTTCGATCGATGCAGGCAGGGTGGATCGGAGGAATTTTACAGCATCCTCAACCACAGGGGCCAGGTAGAGCGGCTTGCGTTCCATTTCCTGCTGGCGACTGAAAGCCAGAATTTGCCTGACCAAATCGGTGGCGCGTTCGGAGGATTTTTCGATTTCTGTGAGGTGTTCCTGAAGTGAATGCCCGGCGGGCAGGTCTTGTCTCGCCATCCGGGCATTTCCTGAGATGACGGTCAGAATGTTATTGAAATCATGAGCAATGCCACCGGCCAGGCGGCCAATGGCGTCCATTTTTTGTGATTGCTGCAGTTTGGCTTCCCAAGCGGCGTGGTTTTCTTCTGCGAGCTTTCTTTCAGTAACATCCCTTGCAATACCACAAACTCGATAGGCCTCCCCCCGTTCATTCTTGATTTTGGAGCCAGTGTCGGAAATCCAACGTTGCGAACCATCGGAACGCCGAATGCGGTATTCTGCGGAATAAGTGGGGACCGCCTTATTTTTGAAAAAGTTGTCATAAAGATCGCGAACTCTTTGGCGGTCCCCGGGGATAATCGATTCCAGCCACAGGCGCGGATTTTGATAGAGAGCTTCTGGTGAAACACCCCAAATGCGGAAGAAGGCGGGACTCACATAGAGAACGCGTTCGGGAAGCAGCGAATTCATCCAGAACACCTCATCCATGGTGTTCGCCAGTTGGCGGAATCTTTCTTCACTTTCGCGCAGGGCCTGTTCGGTGTATTTGCGTTCAGTGATGTCCGAGATTGAGCCAGCCATCCGGTATGGTTTGCCGGATTCCTCCCAAAGGGCCTGGCCACGACCAAGGAACCAATGGTAATCGCCAGTTTTGGTGAGCAGGCGAAACTCGATATTATAAGTGGTCCGGCGCTCCAGGTGTTCACGTATGGCAGCCCAAACACGTTCGTAGTCATCAGGATGAAGTTTCTCATTTACTGAGGAAAGACGATCTGGGAATTCGTTTTGGCTGTAACCGAGGAGTTCCCTCAGCCTTGGGGCGTAGTAAATTTCATCGGTCAAAATATTCCAGTCCCACAAACCAGCAGCCGAGCCACTGACGGCCAGTTCATAACGTTTTTCGCTATCTTTCAGGGCCTGTTCCGCACGGATGCGTTCGGAAATATCCTTGGAAATGCCGGTGATACCCACAGGATTTCCTTGAGAATCGCGGATGACCGTTGCATTGGCGCTCAGTGCCACAATCGTGCCATCCTTGCGGACCAGGAAGCTCTCGTAATCCAGCGTGTCCTTTCCGGTGCGAATATTTTCCTCAAAGGCGGCCTGGTATGTAGGCACATGCTCCGGTGGGACAAACTCAGTAAAGGGTTTGCCGAGAAGCTCCTCGGGACGATATCCCAGCGTCTTGTAGGCTGCCTGGTTGAGGAAAGTGAATCGTGCCTGAAGATCGATGGCCCAGATCAGGTCTTGAGATTGTTCGACCAGAGTGCGGTAGTTTTCCTCGCTCCGACGGAGCTCCTCTTCAGTTTCGATGCGAGCTGTGATGTCACGGCCAACCGATTGGAGTTCCACCAGATTTCCATCTTTGTCGAACAACCCTCTATCTGACCATTGCTGCCAGAAGACCTGGCCGGTGGGTAAGATGGCACGATGAGTATCCGAGGCTACAGGATGGTCCGGAGTGAGAGAACGGACTTTCTGACGAATCATCTCGCGGTCTTCCTCCGGGATGAAAGGATAGAAGCTTTTGCCAATCAATCCTTCTTTCGATTGGTTGAAGAAACGGGAATAGGCTTGATTGACGAAGGTCAGAGTGCCGTCAGGTTTCCAGCGCACGATAAATTCATTTTGGTCCTCGACGATGGCGCGGAATAACTCCTCACTCTTCCGTGCGGATTCTTCCGCCTGCTTGCGGGCGGTGTTATCAAGGAAGGTGCCAATAAGGCTTTGCAGAGTTCCATCAGGGTTTAAGACGGGTGAACCACATACATGGACAGGTAGTTTACGTCCGTTGCGGCTGAGAAGTTCTGCCTCGTAATTAGAACTGGTACCAACTTTGCGCGTATCGTGCTCATTGGCCATCAAAACCAAGGATTCGGGTGTGAAGAAGGAATGATGCGTGCGACCAGCAAGGTCTTCAGGTTTTTCCAGCTCCAACATTCGCAGCATGGCGGGATTAATGTAAAGAGTTTCACCAGCCGGATTTATCTGCCAAATTCCCACGACGGTATTTTCCGCCAGCAGACGATATTGCTGGTCACGCGCTTGCGATGATTGTTCCGTACGCGCGGTTTCCGCTGCCGAAGCGGCAGCATGATCAGTTTCGCTCGTCGAATTGGTCATTGGCATAGGCGACACCCCATAAGCGGGTGAACCGGGGTACGGAAACAATCGAACGAAGTTACCAACCCTTATATACCATATCACCAAATAAAGCCAAGGTTAGTCGTCAAGGCTAAGAAACCGCCAAAGCCGGCAAGTTCGGTTCTTTTTGAATAAACACTGTAACCAAATTGAACGAATTGATGTCCTATAGGTCAGACAGTGTGAAAAACGCGGGATTGACAAAGAAATCGTTTCATTATCCTATTGGTTTACCCATGAAAAAACTTATCCTAATGTTGGTTCTGGCAGCATTTGCATGTTCTCCGCTGCTTACGACTGAAGTTTCAGCAGCTCCCACTACCATTGCTGGAGCGAAACATCACAACAAGCACCATAAAAAGCATCATAAGCATCACAAGAAACATCACCACAAAACAAAGACGGCTTAAGCGCCTGGCAGCAATAAAGTTGAGGACAGGCAACTAATGATTTTCCATCTGAATTTTATGAAAAAGTTTATATTTTGTATCGCAATCTCCGCTCTTGCTTTGGCTCCTTCCAGTTACGCTGGTGACGCCAAGCCTTGCACGGGCAAGGACAAAGTGGCTTGCAGCGCTGACAAAAAAGACTGCTGCAGCAATAAGTCCTCATGCAGCAAGGCAGTTTCGAAGAGCGTTTTGATGTCTCCGAAGGCTGCTGCCGCGGCAGGCAAGTAATCGGTTTGCAATAGCTAAAACCCCGACTTAAAAAGCTCGGGGTTTTTTGTTTCCGTATGAGAAGGGTTACAGCCGGGAAACCAGCAGTTCACGCTGGAAAATCATTTCCTTCGGCAGATTTGAGTAAAGTTTCATGAAGAGTTCGTCCTGCTGGAGGAGTTCGCGGCGCCAATCTTCATAATTGATGGTTTGGGCTTGGGATAGCTTCTCGGGAGTATAGCCTTCCAGACCTCCCAAATCGAAACTTTCAGGGCCCGGCACCCAGCCCAGCGGAGTTTCATTGGCATTGGCGCGGCCTTTGCAGCGATCCACAATCCATTTCAGCACACGCATGTTCTCGCCAAAGCCGGGCCAGAGGAATTCTCCATTTGCGTCTTTGCGGAACCAGTTCACGTGGAAGATTCGAGGCGGGTATTTGATGAGCTTCCGCATGATAATCCAATGGTGGAAGTAATAGCCCATGTTGTAGCCACAGAACGGGAGCATAGCCATGGGGTCACGACGGACCTGCCCGAGAGTTCCGGCAGCGGCCGCCGTCATTTCTGAACCCATGGTGGCACCGACGTAGACGCCGTGAATCCAATTGAATGCTTGGAAGACGAGCGGCATCGTGTCGGCCCGGCGGCCACCAAAGATGATGGCGCTGATGGGGACGCCAGAGGGATCGTTGGCTTCGGGTGCAAGCATGGGGTTGTTGATCATGGGAGCAGCGAAGCGGCTATTGGGATGAGCGGCTTTCTCCTTTGATTCAGGAGTCCATTTATTGCCCCGCCAGTCGAGACACTCCTTTGGCGGCGGCCCATCCTTGCCTTCCCACCAGACGTCGAGGTCGGGGGTGAGCGCCACGTTGGTGTAGATGGTATCCTTTTGGATGCTTTTCATGGCGTTGAGGTTGGACTTGTAATTGGTGCCAGGCATCACGCCAAAATAACCGGCTTCCGGATTGATGGCGTAAAGGCGGCCATCGGGACCGGGTTTCATCCAGGCAATGTCATCGCCAACCGTCCAGATTTTCCAACCTTTGAAGTGAGCTGGAGGAATCATCATGGCGAAGTTAGTCTTGCCACAAGCGCTGGGGAAAGCGGCGGCAACGTAGGTTTTTTCGCCGGTTGGGGATTCGACGCCCAGTATGAGCATGTGTTCGGCCATCCAGCCTTCCTTGCGACCCAAATAAGAGCCGATACGGAGGGCGAGACATTTCTTTCCCAGCAGCGCATTGCCGCCATAGGCCGAGCCGACGGAGATAATGGTGTTGTCCTGTGGGAAATGGCAGATGTAGCGCCGCTCGGGATTAACGTCCAGCATGCAGTGGAGGCCTCGATTGAAATCATCGCGATTGCCAAGGTGTTTGTAGGCCACATCACCCATGCGGGCCATGATGCGCATGCTGAGCACAACGTAGATGGAATCCGTCAGTTCAATGCCTACCTTGGTCAGGGGTGAGCCGAGTGGCCCCATGAGATAGGGAACGACATACATGGTGCGGCCATGCATGCTGCCACGGGCCAGGCCGAGCAGCTTTTGATACATTTCCTTCGGAGCTGCCCAGTTGTTTGTGGGGCCAGCTTCATCCCGGGTTTCGGTGCAGATGTAAGTGCATTGTTCGACGCGCGCCACGTCATTGGGGTTGGAGCGATGATAATAACAACCGGGAAGCTTTTCCTGGTTGAGTTTGATTAGTATGCCTTTGTCGACGGCTTCGGCGGTCAGCAATACCTTTTCCGATTCAGAACCATCGCACCAAAAGATTTCGTCGGGCTGGCAGAGTTTGGCCTGTTCTTCGACCCACGCGATAATAGTGCGATTACTCGTGTTGCATTTTCCCATCTTCTCATTGGCTTCCATTATATTTCCCATTTCGTTTGGCGTAAGTAACATCCTCTTCTGATTTCAAAATAACCAAAAACAGGCTCAGAGTTCCACCGATTTATTTTAAGTTTACTATTCCGGCATCGAACATGTTTGGCATGGCCTCAGGCAGAAAGTAATGCTGGAACACGTGTTGGACAAGGCCTAGGCTTTGGGAGAGAGGCACATGCGGGAAAAATCTTATCATTGTCCATGCAATGAAGAGTTATGTTAAATTCTGGGGAAATAAAAGACATGAGTTTGTTGCCATCCAGCAGCACAGAGACTGAAGAGAGTAAATGTTTGGCCCGAGCTGTAAGCCGGGTTTTGGCGGACGAGCCGGCCTTGGAAGCGGTCACGGTGAACCGGGTGGAAAGGACAATTTCCGTCGCAACACTGGGTAAGGCTGATGTGCCGCGGCTGACGCAGAAGATTTCGGAGACCATCGAGCAGGCAGAAGCAGAGGCGGAACGAATCGCCTGTGGCCTGATTTCCGGTGACGGAGATTGCACGGGCTGCAGTGTCCCACTCGATGCCCGAGAGAAGCAGGCTGTCAGCATTAAACAGGAAGGCCCTTTAACCACCATTGCTCGAATAACCTGTCCAACTGCGCCCAGATTCTGGAGATGGAAGAGTATACCCTGGCCACGGGTGGTGCAGCGGGACGTGGAATTTATCGAGCATGAGGAGCATCTCGATGAATGGAAGGGGCAGTTGGTGGCGGCGGGTTTGTGTGGTGTGTTTGGATTGGCGGGGTATTTTCTTGGGACAAGCCAATTGGCGACGTGGAGTTTTGTTTTAGCGTATTTGGCCGGAGGGTGGTACACGACCCAGGAGGTCTGGGAGAAGTTGCGGGATCGGGAGATTGATGTGCATTTCCTCATGATCGCGGTGGCGATCGGGGCCGCATCCATTGGGGCGTGGGAGGAAGGGACGACCTTGCTATTCCTGTTTTCGCTTTCCGGTGGGCTGGAACATTTTGCCCTCGGGAGAACTCACCGTGAGATCAACTCCTTGTTCAAGGAAGCACCGAAGGTGGCGATAGTTCTGGGTGCAAACGGACAGGAGAGTGAAGTGGCGGTGGAACGGCTGCGTACGGGAATGCGATTATTGGTGAAGCCGGGAGCGCAATTTCCAGCTGATGCCGAAATTGTGAAGGGGCAGACCGCGAGCGATGAGTCTAATTTGACCGGTGAGGCAACGCCGGTGGATAAGACGGTTGGTGATACCGTGCTGGCGGGAACGATTAATCTTTGGGGAGCAGTAGAAGTGATAGTGTTGCGGGCAGCCAAGGAGAGTGCGTTGCAGAAAATTATTCATCTCATCAAGGAGGCCCAGCAACAGAAAGCACCATCCCAACGGTTTACGGACAGGTTCAGCACCATTTATACTTATGTGGTCCTGGGCTTGTCGTTCGGCATGTTCTTCGTTTGGTGGCTGGTTCTCAAAGAGGCACCTTTTACTTCGCAGGGGAATGTGAAGAGCGCGTTTTATCATGCGATGACGTTGCTGGTGGTGGCGTCACCATGTGCGCTGGTGTTGTCCATTCCTTCAGCGGTGCTGGCGGCGATTGCCTGGGGAGCGCGGCATGGAATCTTGTTCCGCGGCGGTGCAGCGGTGGAGAAACTGGCGGGAGTGAACACGGTTGCCTTGGACAAAACAGGGACGCTGACGACGGGAGAACTGCGCGTGGAAAAAGTGGAGAGCTTTCCGCCGGGACGCGAGCGGGAGATTGCGCAACTCGCCTACTCGCTGGAACGACTCTCGACGCATCCACTGGCGCGGGCGATCACGCGGCATGGAAAACAGCGACAGCTCGAGGTGATCGAGTTCGAGCATTTTGAATCCGTTACGGGCGCAGGATTGGAGACGCGGCGCGCGGGCAGGATTTGCCGGTTGGGAAAACGGGATTGGCTTGCGGACGGGGAATGTTTAACTGTCATTGAAAAAGTGCCACCGACTGAGGCTGGCTTTAGCGAGGTATGGCTTACCGAAGGTGATTTGGTGGGGCGCATAGTGTTGCGAGACGATATACGCCCGCAGGCGCGGCAGGTGATTGAAGAGCTCCGCGAACAAGGATTAAAATCCATTGTCCTTACCGGCGACCGCAAAGCGGCGGCGGAACATTTGAAGGATGAACTGGATTTGGACGATGTGCGTGCGGAATTGAAACCCGAGCAAAAGGTGGCGGCGATTCGGGAGTTGGTGGAACAGGGACAAAAAGTAGCAATGATCGGCGATGGCGTGAATGATGCACCCAGTTTGGCGGTAGCTGATGTGGGGGTGGCAATGGGAGCGCGGGGGGCAGACGCGGCTTTGGAGCAGGCGGAGGTGGTATTGATGCATGACCGATTGGAGAACTTTTTGGCGGCATTCCGACTGAGTCAGCGCGCACGAAGGGTAATCCGGCAGAACCTGGTGATTTCGCTTGGGACAGTCGTGGTGCTGGTGACGTTCGCGATGCTTGGCAAAATTCCGCTCACCCTTGGCGTGGTGGGACACGAAGGCAGCACGGTGATCGTGGTGATGAACAGCCTGCGCTTGCTATTGGGTGGGAAGGCGAAGCAAACCACTCCGAGCGCCAAAGCTGCCTAACGCCAGGCGAACTCGCTAATATCCATATGCCAGTCCTTACAGTCGGTGACGCGGACCGATTTCTTTTCCTGTTTGTAGGTGATGTCCTCCAAATCAACAGCCTCAGGGAGGATATTGACAAACACATCCCCTGAAATGAGCGAGACGATGCGGGTTCGCTTTTCCGGACGTTTGAAGAAGGAAAATTTTGTTGGATCAACGGTGTACATGTGGCCGGTGACGCGGGCGACACCATTCTCGTAAGCATCCACAATGCCGACGAAATGACGATGCGGGTCTTTGTCCAGCAGCCGACGGTGAATCATGTGAACCTTCTCGCCTTTTTGTAAAATCATGGAGGCAAGTATCCTGATTGGTGGATAAAAATCCAGCACGGTTTGCCAAAGAAGTGTGCAGCGAGACGCACAGGATGTGCTGAGGAACGCACATCGACAACAAATCATCACAGAGGTAACACAGGAGGACAAGCTGGTCGGACCTACGAGCAGTGCAATCGCGTATGCGCATGCCAGTTTGAATCATCAGAAGTGAAACCTAAGGAACTATGAAACTTTGGCGGAAGCAACTCTCGAGCGGAGCACAATTTATTCTTGTGTTGATGGGGTTTTGGATGACGTCCAGCGCCAGTGGAGCGGGGTTGGTGGCGGCGTGGGGTGATAATCAGTATGGGCAGACAACGGTGCCACTGGGTTTGGGAAGAGTTAAAGAAATAACTGCGGGAAGCTCGTTCAGTGCGGCGCTTAAGGTGGATGGAACGGTCGTGGTTTGGGGGAGGAATCCATCTTACGACGTAATTCCCGATGTTCCTGCCGGTCTGAGCAATGTAAAAGCCATTTCTGCCGGCATGTTTCACATGCTTGCTTTGCGAGCAGATGGAACAGTCTTTGCCTGGGGAGACAATACTTTAGGTCAGACGTCCATACCCGGAGGATTGTCAAACGTGATAGCGATAGCAGCCTGTGCAGACCATAATCTCGCGCTTAAGGCAGATGGCACATTGATTGGATGGGGAAACAGAGATCCAGCACTGACAAACATTCCACCGGATTTGACCAATGTCATTGCCATGGCAGGAGGCCTTGTACATAACGTGGCACTCAAGGTCGATGGCACCCTGGTCGCCTGGGGGGACAACAGTAATGGTCAAACCAATCTTTCCGCGGGTTTGTCCAATATCGTAGCCGTGGCGGCAGGGGATTATCATTCCTTGGCGTTGAGGGGTGACGGGGTTGTATTCGCATGGGGAAGCAACGGCTACGGACAGAGCGCTGTTCCGGCAGGACTTTCCAATGTCGTTGCCATTGCGGCGGGCTCCGATCGAAGCCTGGCAATGAAGTCGGATGGAACGGTAGTGATCTGGGGAGGGAATCTCCATGGCGAGAGAAGTGTGCCGGCGGGATTATTGGCAACGGCGATAGCCGGAGGTGCCTATCATAATCTGGCGTTAGTGTCAGAAGGTCCGGTTCAAATTATACAAAATCCGCAGAGTAACGTGGGGACATACAGTTCCAATCTCACGTTCTCGGTGAGTGTCGCAGGCTACCAGTCGATCAGCTTTCAATGGAAATTAAGAGGTTCCAACGTGATGGATGATGCGCATGTGAGTGGCAGCACCAATTCAACATTGACGATAAACAGCCTGCAGTTTTCTGATGCGGGGAATTATTCAGTTGTGGTGAGTAATGCGCTGGGATCAGTGCAGAGTTTGGACGCGACATTATTCGTTATCAGCCCGCCCCTGGTGTTGCAGCAGTCATCCAATCAGACATTGAAGGCGGGAGCTTCTGTGACGCTGTCCGCAAATGTGCTTGGCACGCCTACGTTGAGTTACCAATGGCTTTTTGGCGGGACGAACATCGCTGGAGCCAACCTAAACAGTCTGACGCTGTTCAATATGCAGCCGTCGATGTCCGGCGATTACGTGCTGGTGATCAGCAATGCCTATGGTGTGGCACAAAGCGCGCCGATTTCACTTTTGGTGACCGACAGCGCGCCGTATATCGTGCAACAATTGACCAACAAGAATGCGACGCCAGGCGGAAGTTTGAGCATGGCGATCAAGGCTCTGGGATCGCTGCCTTTGAGTTATCAATGGCGATTTAACGGAATAGACCTGCCAGGCGCAACGAATTCGATACTCACATTGGATTCAGTTAGTTATGGGCAGGGTGGTTACTACAATGTGGCGGTGACCAATGCATTTGGAGAGGCGGTCAGTGCGAAAGCATTGTTGTCTGTATCGGAGATGGCCTTATGGGGTGGTAATCTGAACGCGACCATTCCCACCAACGTGCCGGCGGGATTATCCAATTTGGTGGCAGTCGCAGCGGGGGACTACCACGTGCTGGCTTTGAAAGCTGATGGCACGACCGTTTCCTGGTTTGCCCAATACTCACAGCTAGGTTCATTGACCAATACTCCGACCAATGCAACGAATGTGATTGCCATAAGCGCCGGGGGCCTGAAGAGCATGGCGTTAAGAACCGATGGCAGGGTGGTGGTGTGGGGAGACAACGCATACGATCAAACGAGTGTTCCAGCCAGCCTGACCAATGCGGTGGCGATTGCGGCAGGTTCGCAGCATTGCATGGCATTGCGCTCCAACGGGACGGTGGTAGCGTGGGGATATAACGGATTCGGACAGACGAGTGTGCCGGCGGGCTTATCCAACGTAGTGAGCATTGCGGCTGGCCGATATAGCAGCATGGCCTTGATGGTGGATGGCAGAGTCGTCGTTTGGGGAGGAAGTTCGTTGGAGCGCACGGTGCCAAACAATGTGACGAATATTGTAGCCATTGCCGGAGGGCAGGGCCTGTGCGTGGCTGTGAACGCGGATGGCAGGTTAATGCAATGGGGGCAAGCCGTGCAAAATTTTCCAACTGGACTGAGCAATGTGGTAGCCATTGCCAATACGGGGTTCATGGGGATCGCGCTAAGAAAAGATGGAACAGTTGTGCCCTGGGGACAAAAGGTGAACTCAGTTCCGGATGGGCTGGTCAACGTGTTTGCGATGGCGGTGGGCGGGTATGAAGGAACTTTTTATGTTGCGCTGACTGGCGATGGGCGACCGGTTATAAAAGTGCAGCCCTTCAGCCAGTTCCTGACCAGAGGCACCAATGTGCAACTGACGGCTTTCGCAGTTGGGGCGCAACCGAAGAACCTCGCGGGGGGAATACAACCAATGACCTACCAGTGGCAGCATGATGGAATCATTGTCCCTGGTGCAACCAATACGACTCTCAGGCTGACGAATGTTCAGGGACAGGACATGGGAGGATATCGGTTGCTGGTTTCCAACGTAGTAGGACAGGCGAACAGCGCCACGGCAGTGTTGAGCACGGCCAATCCGAGAACTGTGGCCATTGCGATGAATTCCACAAACTCTTTTACCACCTTCGGCCCATCCAATGCGCTTAGCGGAATCTGGTTTCCTCAGGTTCGCGTTTCGCACGATGGGGATGGTGCGGCACAAAGCGGGGCGATCACGAACAACCAGCAATCCATGCTACAGACCACGGTAGTCGGGCCAGGAAAGGTGACCTTTTGGTGGAAAGTTTCCTCGGAGGAAGGATTTGATTTGTTGAAGTTCACGTTAGACCCGGATGGCCGAACGAATTTTGCAGCGATTTCAGGCGAGGTGGATTGGGAGTTGGAAACCTTCAGCATCCCGGCCGGATCGCACACACTTTACTGGATTTATTCCAAAGACGCGAGCGTAAGCGATGGGCAGGATGCCGGCTGGGTGGATCAGGTGTTGTTTACACCCGATCCAATAGTCATTACTCAACAGCCGGTGAGTCAAAGTGTGGTGCTGGGGACCAATGTGACGTTCAGCGTGCAGGCCACCAACACGGCGGCTTTGGCTTATCAATGGCTGAAGAACGGACAGAATCTGTCGGGTGCGACACAAACAAGTTTGACCCTCACCAATGTGACGCAAGCTGATGCCGGCACTTATGCTGTCAGGGTGTCAAACGGGGCGATCATTGCTTTCAGCAGCGATGCAGTGCTGGGCTTTTTGTTACCCCAGGTTTTGGGCAGCGCGGCAAGCATGCCAGATCGTTCCTTTTCTTTCACCTCTCATTACATCAATGGAGGACCGCCGGGATCGAATGCTTTAGGTGCATTCGAGCTGCAGGCGAGCAGTGATCTTGTCACCTGGATTGGCTTAACGAACAGCCCGGTAATTACGAACGGTGAGTTAAGGTTTGTGGATACGAATGGCAGCAACTATGCGAGGAGGTTTTATCGGGTGGTGGAGAAACATTGAAGCGAGGGTGGAGGATGGTGAAAATACAAAACATCGAACTTTCAACACTGAATATTGAACGTCCAAACGGAAGTGGAGCAACCGCAAAGACCACAAAGCGGAGAAGGGACGGAAAACTGTTCGGGAGGATGGTGAAGACAGAGAAGACGAGGCAGGCGCGACATTTAAAAGCGTGCTATTGTGTGACATAGCCTCATACTGATTGAGTTATATGTCATTTCGCACCCTTGGCCTCGATGCCAATATTCTTAAAGCCGTCCAGGAAGCTGGTTACACGGAACCGACACCCATTCAAGCTGCGGCGATTCCGCAAATTATTGCAGGCCACGATTTGATTGGCATTGCACAAACTGGCACCGGTAAAACGGCGGCGTTTGTGCTGCCCATCCTGGCGAAGTTGGCTGGGATGAAACGGGAAGCAAACCAGCGGGGGATTCGTGCGTTGGTGGTGGCGCCGACGCGGGAGTTGGTGGTGCAAATCGAGGAGAATGTGCGGGCCTACTCGAAGCATCTGCCGCTGAAGGTGGCGACGGTGTTTGGCGGGGTGGGGGAACATCCCCAGATACAGGCATTGCGTTCGGGGGTGGATATGGTGATTGCGACGCCTGGCCGGCTGCTCGACCTGATGGACCGGCGGCATGGAGATTTTTCAGGTATAAACTTCCTCGTGCTGGATGAAGCAGACCGGATGCTGGACATGGGCTTTCTTCCTTCCATACGCCAGATTGTGAAGGCGCTGCCACGGAAGCGACAGACGTTGCTCTTCTCGGCCACGCTCTCCAGGGAGATTGAAGGGCTCACGCATGAGTTTCAGCATGCGCCGAAGACGGTTCAAATTGGGCGTCGGTCAAATCCAGCCGAGACCGTTACACAACTGGTTTATGAGGTGCCCAAGCATTTAAAGCCAGCGTTGCTGGTGCATTTATTGCGTGATCCGAGCATGGACATGGTACTCGTTTTCTCGCGCATGAAACACAGTGCTGATCGCATTGCGCGTAACTTGGAAAACAAGGGGATAAAGACGGCGACGCTGCATTCCAATCGTTCGCAAAACCAGCGCTTGCGGGCCTTGAAGGATTTCAAGTCCGGAGCGGTGCGGGTGTTGGTGGCGACGGACATTGCGGCGCGCGGAATCGACGTGGATGGAATTTCGCACGTGGTTAATTATGATTTCCCGATGCACGCCGAGGATTATGTTCATCGTATCGGACGCACTGGACGGGCGCACGCGGTGGGTGATGCGATCAGTTTCGTGACGTCTGAAGATCACGGCACATTGCGATCGTTGGAGCGATTTATTGGGCGTGGCATCGTGCGCAAAAAAGCGGAGGGTTTTGACTATAATGCGGCGGCACCAGCGGTCCAGGCGGGCGACCGGGAGCGTCCTCCGATGCAGGGAAATGCGCGTCCAAGTCAGCCAGCGAGGCACTCGGGCGGCAGTCATCCGCGCGGAAATGGAAGTGGCCGACAAGGCGCGTCTGCGTCTCGCCGTGGTGGAGGAGGAAATAATCGTTGGCGGCGCTGAGAGGCAAGGCCAAAGAAAGAGGTCTGGTGCAATTACGTTCAGCCAACCTCTGACACACTTCTTTGAGGCGGCGTTGTCGGCTTGGTCGCTATCTAAGGATCGCGCCTGCGGCCTCCGCCTTGCCTCAAACCAAAATCCCTCCTGCCGGTATAACCCCGACGAAACAGCAGGAAACCAACTGAAAGCTGTTCGTCGCTTGAGAGCACGCCAAAAAGCGACGTAAGCACACATACTTCCAAGATGTTATAGACTCAGCGAACAAAGATACGGGCCGGTCCGATCGGGAGTGAACCTATTTTGAAAATAAAAAACCCGGGACTCCTTGGTTCCCGGGAAAAAATTTAGGGTGCGGGGTAATTTGTATCGATAGCGGGCTTTGGTTGTAATGGGGTGTTCGCCCCAGTCAGCGATGAAATTTGCGGGAATTCATGATTGAAGGCGGTTAGTGCTTCCTGTCTGGACCGACTTTTTCATGGTCGAAAGAAGGCGGGCGTTGTAAGTGTATGCGCCCAAGTCCATGATGATGTCCACCGTTCCCGCTTTCATCCCCTGAACAAAATAGGAAGCGATTTTCATGTTCACAAAATCCTTGGCCAAAGCAGGATCGGGTGTCCACGCTTCCGTGGCTTGATAATAAAGCAGAGTTTTTGTGTTTTGAAGAATTACGCGCATATCGATCTCCTTTCCAGACACCGTACGTGTGGAAGGTGCAATTGGCAAAATGTTTCGCAGTTAATTTGTTTTGGAGAGTCGATGAAATTTTCTTCGCAGGTCCGGCAAGCCATAATCCTCCGGCCGGCTGGGCATCCCTTCGCAATTCGTATGACCTCATTCGAAGGATAATTACTTGCAGATGAGGAGAAAATGGTTACAAAACAGGGTGTGAGAAGGAAATTCATTTATTATTCCGCTTCATCCTCAATTTGCATTCCTCGCCTGATGTTGGTTTTCCTTATCACGTCACTGATTTTGCCGACTCTGGCGCAGGAACCGTCCCCGAAGCCGGCCGCCACAGTCGAAAGGAAATTAACATCGCAGTTGATGACGATTTATGGCGAATCGACCGGCAGAACAGTTTTAATGCCTGGAGCCATGCCGGAGGTGATGGTTTCCACCAATGTGGATATCCTGGCGGACACGAAGAAGGCGGCGATGAGAATCGAGGGCGTGATGGCCGAAAACGGGTTTCAGATAACCCGAATCGGCGACAATTTTGTTCGGGTGACACCGACGAAATGGAGCAATTCACCGGCAATGACGCAGTTGTCCAAGATTCAGTTGCCGCAAGTTTCGACTGACGGCAAAAATCCCATGGGGGAATTTAACCTTGGCTCGGCAGATGAGAACATGTTTCTTGGCTTATACGCTGAGTTGAAGCAATGCACTGTTCTACGCCCGGCCTGGTTGGTGGGAGCAAGGTTTCATGTCAGAAGTCAAAAGCCTTTGTCCCGGGCAGAAACCGTTTATGCACTGGATACGCTGATGGTCCTGAATGGCCTGGTGCCGGTGGAGGATGGTGAAAAGTTGGTGCAGGTGGTTCCTTTGAATCAGGTGTCGCACATTCTGGCAAAGGCTCCGAAACCGAATTCGTCCAAGTCGGTGATCGAGCCCGGGAAGGTCCCGTTGCTTACAACAAGGCCCTTAATTTCGAGGCCCAAGAGGCCGCCACAAACGTTGTCACAGGAGATCACCAATTTCTCCGCGCAAGCATATACAAAATTGTTTGGGGATCCTCCGGATGCGCAGCCGCTCCCTGTCGCCGATAGGTTGGCCCGGTTTTATGCCAAATTGGTGGATAAGACTTATGTCCCTTCGAAGCTGGGCGGGAATCCGATATTATTTGAAGTGCGGACTCCGCCCACGAAGGAGGAACTGATTTATGCGATGGAGACGACGTTCAGATTGAATCATTTGAAGATAATTGAAGTGGACTCGAATTCAATCAGCCTGGGAGCTGAAAAAGAGACCAAAGCAGGTAGTGATAAATGAGTCCTGGCAATTTGAATGACTCAGCGGCAGTTCATCTGGAGCGTTAATGTGGCGCGGTCCTCGGGATTTCCTTGCTTGTGAACTCTGAGAAGGAGTTGAATAGTGTCTGGCACAGGATGTTGAGGCTTGCGTTATGCCAAAAATGAGTGAGAGAATGGAAACTTTCACATGGAATAGCCGGCAGGCGGTGGGCAACGGCGGTTGCTGCCGATATGTTTTTTATTGGGTGATGGAGGTGTAAGGACACTGCGCGCTTGCACTTGGGTGTCAGGTAAACTAAAACGGCACGGTTTGCATGAACAATAACAACGGTTTGGCATTGATAACCCCCCGGATTACTCCGGTGTTGGATCCATTTTTTCGACCGGCGGTGCTGGCGAATCGCGTTTTTCGTGACCAGGTGCGGACGACGAGCAATCCGGTTCCGGTGAGATTGGCGCTGGAACAGGCGGATGGTTCGGTGTTCCATTTTCAGACGGAGATATTTGCGGAGGAGCATCCGGAGGCGGCGGGGAATTTCATTTACATCGAACGGATGGTGAAATTTTTGCTGTGGTCGCGCGGTGGGTTTCGCATTTACATCGATGGATCGAAGGCGGTGGGTGAGGCGTTGCAAAAATATTATCGCGAGGTGCCGAACGGAAAATTTGATTCGGAGATTATTGGTTCGAAGATTTATGACCGGCCGATTGAGGTTGTGATCACCAAGGATATTCCTGCGGCGCGGACGAATACGACGCCCTTGGGCAGGCATCTGGATGGTTGCCGGATTGGGTTCGACCTCGGCGGAAGCGACCGGAAAGTGGCGGCGATTGTGAACGGTCAGGCCGTGTATAGCGAAGAGGTGGTTTGGGATCCTTATTTCCAAAAAGATCCGCAATATCATTACCAGGGAATCATGGATTCGCTGAAGAGCGCGGCGAAACATTTGCCGCGGGTGGATGCGATTGGCGGCAGCGCCGCCGGTGTTTACGTGAATAATCGCGTGAAGGTGGCTTCGTTATTCCGCGGAATTGCGGCGGATGTTTTTGACAAGGAAGTGAAGGATATGTTCCTTCGGATTCAGAAGGAATGGAACGGCATTCCGTTGGAAGTGGTCAACGATGGAGAAGTGACGGCGTTGGCGGGTTCCATTTCGCTGAAGCAGAATGGTGTGTTGGGCATTTCCCTGGGGACGAGCACGGCGGGCGGTTATGTGACGATGGAGGGAAACATCACTTCATGGCTGAATGAATTGGCGTTCATGCCGATTGATTATAATCCAGCCGCTCCGACGGATGAGTGGTCGGGCGATTATGGTTGTGGCGTGCAGTATTTTTCGCAGCAGGCAGTGGGCAGGTTGATGGCTGTGGCGGGTATCGAAGCCGAGCAGGGATTGCCCTTGCCCGAGAAGTTGAAGGTGGTGCAATCGTTGATGTACAAAGAGGATTATCGGGCGAGCAAAATTTATCAGACGATTGGGACATATCTGGGTTATGCGATTGCGCATTATGCGGATTTTTATGACTTGAAGAATGTGCTGATCCTCGGGCGCGTTACTTCCGGTCCGGGAGGAGAATTAATCATCAGTGGCGCGAAAGAGGTTTTGAACCTGGAATTTCCAGAACTGGCCGCGCGCATTGCGTTCCACATCCCCAACGAAAAAGATAAACGGCACGGTCAAGCCGTGGCGGCCGCGAGTTTGCCAAAAATTAAATAATAAATGCCTGATATGAATCCTTATTTGAATTTTGTTTCCGAATTTGCCCGGTTTTTGAAAGAGGGAAAATCGTATCCGCTGGGTGGCTTTCCAGTCGCGCCACAACCAAAGCTGGCGGAGAATGCTCCCAAGGCTTTGATTTTTTCGCCTCATCCTGATGATGAATGCATCATTGGGGGGCTGGCATTACGCCTGATGCGTGAGGGCGGGATAAAGGTGATCAACGTGGCCGTGACTCAGGGCAGTAAAAAGGAGCGACAGGCGGAACGCTACAAGGAATTGGAAGAGGCGTGCCATTATCTTGGTTTTGGCCTGATTCAGACGGTGCCAAATGGTTTGGAAAAAGTCACGGTCCAGACGCGGGAAAAAGATCCCGGGCATTGGGAAAAGTCGGTGCGGGTGGTTGCCAATATTCTTGCGACCAACAAGCCGCGCGTAATTTTTGTGCCGCATGACCGCGATTGGAACGGAACTCACATTGGCGTTCATCATCTGGTGATGGATGCGTTGAAGACGTTGCCCATGGAGTTTGAGTGTTACTTCGTGGAAACCGAGTTTTGGGGAGCGATGGACACGCCAAACCTGATGGTAGAATCGAGTGTGAAGGATGTGGCGGATTTGGTTACGGCGACTTCGTTCCATGTGGGCGAGGTACGCAGGAATCCGTATCATCTGCTGTTACCGGCGTGGTTGCAGGATAATGTGCGCCGGGGTGGAGAGTTGGTTGGCGGGCAGGGGGAAGCGGCACCGGAGTTCACGTTCGCGACGTTGTATCGGTTGCGCAAGTGGAGTCAGGGGCATTTGGTAAAACTTTATGACGGGGGAAAACAGATTTCGAGCAACCGCAATCCGATGGAACTGTTTCAATGAACAAGAAGTACATGCAGGAAGCGGTGCGCATTTCCATCCGGATGATGCGTCGCGGGATTGGCGGTCCCTTTGGTGCGGTGGTCGTCAAGAACGGGAAGATCGTGGGGCGCGGTTGCAATCAGGTGACGTCCACGAATGATCCGACTGCCCACGCTGAAGTAGTGGCGATTCGAGATGCCTGCAAGCGGCTGAAAACATTTCAGCTGGATGATTGCGAACTCTACACGAGTTGCGAGCCATGTCCCATGTGCCTATCAGCGATTTACTGGGCGCGGTTGAAAAAAGTTTATTACGGCAACACCCGCAAGGACGCGGCTGAAATTGAGTTTGACGATGACTTCATTTACACGGAAGTTGCGCTGCCAATTACTGAACGATCCATTCCCATGAAGCAGTTGTTGCGGAAGGAAGCGCTGCTTGCCTTCAAGGAGTGGCAGAGCAAGGCTGATAAAATTCGTTATTGAGAGCCCTGTTTTACCCGGCATTTTCGACCGGCCTGGCAGAAATCTCCAGCATCCGCTCGATGGGAAGACGTGCGCGACGGATGATGTCTTCGCTGAGTTCCACACG
The DNA here is from genome assembly GCF_000172555.1 of Pedosphaera parvula Ellin514. Taxonomy (NCBI): domain Bacteria; kingdom Pseudomonadati; phylum Verrucomicrobiota; class Pedosphaerae; order Pedosphaerales; family Pedosphaeraceae; genus Pedosphaera; species Pedosphaera parvula. Next base: position 40,767 of record NZ_ABOX02000017.1, on the reverse strand, counting down.
GGGAGAGAGGTTCACCATGCAATCGTAAACTTTTTCGAGCGTATTCATTTTCATGAATTTGCACTCGTTGCAGCGGCAGCTGTCTGTGGGAGCAGGGATAAAAGTTTTATCCGGACATTCCTTTTTGAGGCGATGGAGCATGCCGGCTTCCGTGGCGATGATGATTTGCCTGGCCTTGCTATTCTTACAGAAGGTGACCATTTTTTCGGTGGAGCAGACTTCATCGGCCAGCATGCGGACGGCGGTGGTGCATTCAGGATGCGCGACAATTGGAGCATCGGGGAACTCGTGGCGAATTTTCATGATGCTGGCATGAGTGAACTCGACATGGGCGTAACAATTGCCGCGCCAGAGAGTCATGGGGCGTCCTGTTTGCTCCATGACCCAGGAACCGAGATTCTCGTCGGGAACGAAGAGCAGGTCGCGATCCTTTGGAGAGGCATTGACGATTTTAACCGCGTTGCCGCTGGTGCAAATGACATCACTGAGGGCCTTCACCTCGGCGCTGCAGTTGATGTAGGTGACCGTGTAGAAATTGGGATTGGTGGCTTGCAATTGTGCCAGCTTGGGAGCGGGGCAACTGGCTTCGAGGGAACATCCGGCATCCTTATCCGGCAGCACTACGATCTTGTTTGGATTGAGAATCTTGGCGGTTTCAGCCATGAAGTGGACGCCGCAAAAAACAATTACTTCCGCGCTGGTCTTCGCTGCCTGTTGAGAGAGTCCCAGAGAATCGCCAACAAAGTCGGCAACTTCCTGGATTTCGGGATACTGATAGTTATGGGCAAGAATGACAGCGTTGAGCTTCTTCTTCAGAGCCAGAATATCGCGTGAGAGGGCATCGAACTCAGCCGGCGGCATGGGCTTACGCACACCAAACTGGTCCAGCCCTCGAGGTTGAATCTCTGTCACGTCAATCATGACGAAATCTTAACTTCGAAGCAGTGTTGCCGCAATCCTTGAATGTAACGGCACGGTGCAGATGCATTACGGGGACAAGCGCAAGCTATTACAAATCCTAATTTTTAGTGAAAACAGTAAAGACAGTTTGTCTAATGCTGGTACAAGTCGAGAGGCTTTTACCGGGCTTTTCTTGTTAATGAGATTGGAAACTTGAGCGAAAACAGCAGCTTTTTTCAAACCTTCGAGGCCAACAAGCCTGGCTTCAGACAAACCGCTAAAAACCGCCTATAGGCATGCAAGTTGCTTGTGGTCAGGCGAACTATGAAGGGCTTAGAGGCATCCCGCAAGAATGCCAGGCGGATTTTATTTGCCTGGCAGGTTGGTTTTTTAGGCAGGACGATTTGTATATCCTGTCTGCGCGCAGCCTGCGTCAGCACCACGGCTGCCCTGTTGCTGATGGTAACGGCAACACATGTTCAGGCAGAGGAAGTCAAGCCCGCCAAGCTCGATCTAACTGAGATGTCGATTGATGAATTAATGAAAATTCCGGTTACCACGGTCTCCCGAAAGGCTGAGGAATTTTCAAAATCTCCGGCTGCCATTTACGTTTTGACCCAGGATGATATTCGCCGGTCGGGTGCGACGAGTATTCCTGAGGTTTTGCGACTGGTTCCGGGTTTGGATGTGGCGCAGGTGGATTCCCAGCAATGGGCCATCAGCGCGCGTGGATTTAACGACGTTTTTGCAAACAAACTGCTGGTGCTGCAGGACGGTCGCAGTGTCTATACTCCGCTTTTCTCGGGCGTTTTTTGGGACGTGCAGGATACGATACTGGAGGATATCGACCGCATCGAAGTAGTTCGTGGTCCCGGCGGGACGCTTTGGGGCGCCAACGCCGTCAATGGCGTCATTAACATCATCACGAAGAGCGCGAAGGATACCCAGGGTGTATTGATCACCGGTGGTGGAGGAACGTATGAACATGCTTTTGGCGGCTTTCGTTACGGGGATAAGGTGGGCGAAGACCTATATCTGCGAGTGTATGGAAAGTATTTCGACCGGGATGAATCAGTTCGGCCGAATGGCTCGGATATTCCAGATTCCTGGCAGATGGGACGGGGCGGGTTTCGGATGGATTGGGACAAATGGGAAAAGACGGGCAACCTGCTTACCGTGCAAGGGGACATCTACGAAGGCTGGCTCGATCAGGAGTTTGGAACCTTCAATCCTTTCAACCCGCCTACTTACAGCAGTCTGGTTCAAGACGAGGAGAGAGTGAGCGGAGGAAATCTTCTGGGCCGATGGTCACACCAATTCTCAGATTCGTCTGATCTGAAGATCCAGACCTATTACGATCGCACCGAGCGGGACACCGCGATATTCAGAGAGAGTCGGGACACCTTTGATCTCGACCTTCAACACCACTTTACCCTGGGAGATCGGAATGATTTTGTATGGGGAGCCGGCTACCGGCTTGATATGGATCGAATTGGAAACACTCCGAGCGTTTCCTTGTTCCCCAGCAGTGAAACAACCCACCTGTTTAGCACGTTTGTGCAGGATGAAATCACCCTGGTGGAAAAACGCTTGCGGCTTACCCTCGGCACCAAGCTTGAGCACAATGATTTTACCGGATTTGAGTATCAGCCCAGCGGAAGGTTGCTGTGGACTCCTCATGAGAAGCACACTTTCTGGGCTTCCATCTCCAGAGCCGTTCGAACCCCATCACGAGCAGAAGAGGATGTAAGGCTAAGCAGTGTGATTGCTCCGGGAGTGGTAAATACGATTTACGGTAACAACCACTTCCTTGCCGAAGATTTGCTTGCCTACGAGTTTGGTTATAGGGTCCAGCCCAGCAGCAGAGTTTCATTTGATCTGGCTATGTTCTACAATGTCTATGATCAATTGCGTAGTGTGGAGTTTGGATTTTCACCCACTCAACCCGTCATACCTCCGCCTCCTCCGCCGGGTTTCTTCATACCCACCTTTGTGGCCAACGAATTATATGGCGATACGTATGGGTTTGAGCTGGCTTCCACGATCCAATTGGCTGATTGGTGGCGGTTAAAGCCATCGTATACTTTTCTGGAAATGCAACTCAAGCAACGTGCCGGGAGCACAGACATCAGTTCGATAGGGGACATGGGGAAAAGCCCGGAGCAGCAATTCTCAGTTACCTCAGCGATGGATTTTCCACACGGGCTTTCACTGGATTGTGCATTCCGGTACGTGGATCAGTTGCCCACTTTAAATATCAGCAGCTACGTGGCCCTTGATGTTCGCCTGGGCTGGCGCGCGACCAAGAATCTGGAAATGGCAATCGTCGGGCAGAATCTTTTGTCGGCGCAACATGCGGAGTTCGCTCCAACCTTCATCCAGACGCCAAGAGCGGAGGTTCAACACGGGGTATATGGAAAGGTCACGGTGCGCTTTTAAAGTCCAATTTTGGTTCATTGAAAGGGCTTCGGCCCTGGCGGGGAGCAGATGCAGTGCGGGACACCATGTATTATAAGAGAGCAAAATTACTGACGCTTTACCTGCTGATGGTGATTGGCATCATCAGTGGGGGAGCGCGGGCCGATGAGGAGCGGCCCTCGGAGTATCAAGTGAAAGCAGCTTTTGTGTATAACTTTGCAAAATTTGTTGAATGGCCAGTCAGCGCATTCCGTGGCCCGGCCGATTCAATTACCATTGGCGTGGTGGGTGAAACGGGGAATGGCTTTGAGGAAGCGCTGGAGCAGACAATACGAGGGAAGACAATCAACGGAAGGCATCTGGAAAAGCGTCATGTGAACTCACCGGAAGATGTGGGAAATTGTCAGATTATCTTTTTTTGTCGCCTGGAAAAGAAGGCGTTTGGGGATTTCGAAAAGGGGCGGCAGATTAAATTTCTCAGGTTATTGGAAAAGCAAAGCGTGCTCACCGTTGGAGAGACCGACTGGTTCCTCCATAACGGGGGAGTGATCAATTTTATTGTCGAGGAAGGAAAGGTTCGTTTTGATATTGATAAAAGCAAGGCGCAAAAACTAAGCTTGAAGATCAGCTCCAAGCTCTTGAATTTGGCTAAAAATCGGGGCGTTGTTCCATGAACACACTCAGGTTTATGATTTGGCTCAGGAATCTTTCCATCAAATGGAAGCTTACCCTGATCATCATGGCGGCCAGCACCGTGGCTCTGCTGCTGATCTCCGCGGCTTTCGTCACCTATGAGCTGATTACCTATAAAAAGGCGATGGTGCAGAATGTAAAGACGACTGCCTCGATCCTCGGCAGCCAAAGTGTCATCCCATTGAGTTTTGGAGCCGGGTATGAAAAGGAAGTCGAAGACAATACCCTGAGCGCCCTGAAGGCAAATCCTCATATTGTGGCGGCTGGTATTTACAATGGGAAGGAACTATTCGCAAGGTATCCAAAAAATATTGCCCGGGAATTGTTTCCCCAAAAACCTGGGGCAGACGGGGCTCGTTTTGAAAAGAACCATTTGATTCTTTTTCAAAGCATCAGCGATGGAAGCGCAAAGATTGGCACCGTGTATTTGGAGTCAGACCTTCAGGAAATGCAAGATCGTGAAGTGAAGTACGCCGGCATCATCCTGCTTTTCATGCTTGCTTCCTCCGCCGTTGCCTTCCTGCTCTCGTCCTTTCTGCGCGGGCTTGTGTCGGCACCACTTTCCCACCTTGCAGAAACTGCCAGAGCGGTTTCCGCTGAAAAAAATTACTCAGTCCGGGCGGTGAAACAGGGGCAGGATGAGCTCGGCCAATTAATAGACGTGTTCAATGAAATGTTGACGGGCATTCAGGAACGCGATGCCGCACTGCAACACGCGCATGACAAGCTGGAGAAACGGGTGGAAGAGAGAACCAAGGATTTGCAGGCCGAAATCGTGGAGCGCCGGAAGACCCAGGAGGCGCTTCAGCAGCAGTTGACACGGATAAGCCTGCTGCACCAGATCACCGAGGCCATTTCAGAACGCCAGGACCTCGCCAGCATTTTGCATGTGGCGTTAAGACAGTTGGAGGACCATCTGACTGTGGATATGGGCAGTGTGTATTTGTTCAATCCGGAGAGCGAAACCTTGATTCAAGGCGCCGTGCAGCAGAGCGATCCTGAGCTGGCAGGAAAACTGGATTGGCATAAAGGCAGCGCGATTACCCTGGAGCAAACCGGTCTTTCCCAATGCAAGGATGGCAAGACCATTTACCTCGCGGATACAAAGCAGATACTCTCGGACTTGCCCCGCGCGCTCGCGGAAGCTGGTCTGCGCTCCGCAGCAGCCGTTCCACTGATGGTGGAAGAGAAGCTTTTTGGCATATTGATTGTAGCTCGGCGTGGCGTGAACAGTTTCAGCAGCGGCGAGTGCGAATTCCTGAGAATGTTGAGTGGACACGTAGCCCTGGCGGCTCATCAGGCACGGTTGCACATGGAACTGCAAACGGCTTACAACGATCTGCGCCAAACGCAGCAGGCGGTAATGCAGCAGGATCGTTTGCGGGCTTTGGGTCAGATGGCCAGCGGCATCGCGCATGATATCAATAACGCACTTTCACCAGTGGTGGGTTTTGCAGGCCTGCTACTGAGCTATGAGCCGAACCTGAGTCAGAGTGCCAGGAAGCATCTGAATTACATCAAAACCGCGGGGGAAGATGTTGCGCACCTGGTAGCCCGGCTACGAGAATTCTATCGACGGCGCGAAGAGCGCGAACCGCTCAACCCGCTGGATCTTAATCGCATGATTGAGCAGGTCGTGGATCTCACGCGTCCGCGCTGGCGGGACATATCCCAGGGCAGGGGAATCATGGTGGAGATGAATGTGATCCTTGCCGAAGGGATTCCCACGGTGATTGGGATTGAAAGTGAACTGCGGGAAGCGTTGACCAATCTTATTCTAAATGCCGTGGATGCCATGCCGAAGGGTGGGAAGCTGACTCTGCGAACCCGATTAAGCGGACAGAATTTCAGTCCTGACAACACTCCCACCCATGCCGTGCTGGAGGTAACGGATACCGGGTCGGGCATGAATGAAGAAACGCAACGCCGGTGCCTGGAGCCTTTCTTTTCGACCAAAGGAAATCGTGGGACAGGAATGGGGCTTCCCATGGTTTACGGCGTTATGGAACGTCACGACGGCAGAATTGAAATCGAAAGCGAAGTAGGAAAAGGAACAACTGTCCGACTGATTTTCCCCTTACGTGAACAGGCATCGATTAATCCTTCGCCAACCAAGGAAAGCCCGGCTTCCTCACCGCTGCAGATTCTATGCATCGACGATGAACCCCTCTTGCGCGAGTTGGTAAAAGAAATTCTCGAAAGCGATGGACATCGGGTCCAAGTCGCGGACGGAGGTCAAACCGGTCTGGACGCCTTTCAAAAGGCGGTGGAACGAGGACGTCCGTTTGACATCGTGATTACCGATTTGGGAATGCCTTATCTGGACGGTCGGGAAGTGGCCAAGCGGCTAAAAGCAGAATCTCCAGCAACACCCATCATCCTGCTGACCGGATGGGGAGCGTTTATGAAAAGCGATGGCGATGTGCCAGCGCACATTGATGGCATTTTGAGCAAGCCACCCCGTTCCAGCGAACTGCGTGAAACTCTGGCGCGCCTGACCAAACGGCAGGTAAATTAGCCGCGATGTTTGGCGAGGAAACCCGGTTCTGTTCCGCGCAGATCAGCTTGACGCTGCTTTGCCAAAAGCTGTCCGTAAACGCGCGTGTCGCGGATCATCATCTCCAACCGAGCCTTAAAAGAATCACTGACAATTACTCCATCCTTCACATCATGGTTGTCCTGAAAGGAAAGTCCGTACGGTAAAGTCCAGGCATAGCATTGCCTGGCGACGGTTCGAAGTTGATCAGTCACCGTGAGGCCCTTTTCGTGGGAGGCTACGATGGTCACAAATAATTTGCCGGCAAATTCCTTCCAGAAGTGATCCAGGAAATTCTTGGTCGCACTGCTGATGCTGCCGTGATAATCAGGCGTCCCCAACAAGATGACATCTGCTTTTTCCACGCGCGGTTTCAGGGTGGAAAAAACCTGACTATCATATGCTGTGTCCGGATTGAATAATGCCAGGGGTTCCTTTTCAAAATCCAATATGTCCACGGCACAACCAACGTCGACGAGCTTTTGGGCCGCGTGATTCATCACGACACGTGTGACCGATTTGCGGTTCATGCTGCCGACGACAGCCAGAATGTTGAGAGGGGTGTCAGACATGCGGCAAGGCTAGCGCAAATTCAGTTCGAGTGCAATGTGCAGTGTGAAATCAGGGATAGGAATAATGCTTTTCCCATCGTTTGAGCAGTCCATGGGAATCGAATGTCAGGTGATAATAAGCATCATAATTAACCTTGGGTTTATCAAGATGAACTGGCTCAATCTCAAGTTCCTTGTGATGTGTGTGTGCTCTCCATTCCCATTTCTGTTCCCGGACGGCTGGCCAGACCGCGATTCTGGAGCCATCCGGTTGAATTTGATCCCTCCAGGGCTGGCCGTAATCGCCGACCATATCATCGAAGGAGCATTTTCCTATTTGACTATTCCAGTTGGTTTCCTCCATCGGGCAGGAGGAGCAACCTTGAAGGCAAAACAGCAAAAGCAAAATCAAGCTGGTAAGAATGCTGCCTGAGTTAAATGCAGGAGCCTTCATAGCAGCATCAGGAAACCCATCCAAATAACTGAAACAGACGCACCAAACCGTAAGCAATGCCGGCTGCAACTGGAATGGTCAACACCCAGGCCCACACCATGCGTTCAACCACAGACCATTTGATCGCACTAAAACGTTTGGCCGCGCCAACACCCATGATCGATGCTGAAATGTTATGGGTGGTTGAAACCGGAATGCCGAGGTGTGAAGCGAGTGCAATGACGGTCGCTGAGCTGGCTTCGGCGGCGAAGCCATTAATCGGGTGAAGTTTCACCATTTTATGGCCGAGCGTTTTGATGATGCGCCAACCCCCGGCTGCAGTTCCTGCCGCCATGACGAGCGCACAAGTAACTTTGATCCAAAGTGCAATTTCCAAATCCTTGCCTTCGGCTGGCGCAGGGGTATGCAGAAAGGAGAGCCAGGCGGGAAGATTGTTAAAATGACCGGCACTGGTCGCTCCCAGGAGTGTCAAGGCAATGATGCCCATTGTTTTCTGGGCGTCATTGGTGCCATGCATGAAGCCCATGGCGCCAGCACTAAAAATCTGAGCCTTGTTGAAAAATGAATTCACTTTCGAAGGCCGCTGGTTGCGCAAGGAAATGTAAAGCACCGCCATGATAATGAAGCCGAGGACAAAACCCAGAATTGGCGAGGTGAACATGGGAAAGACCACCTTCCACCACACGCCCTTGCCTAGATACCAGTGTTCCTTGCCCGGTTGCGCCCAAATAATCACATGCCAATTATTATGCGAGGCGGCCAATGCAGAACCACAAAGGCCACCGATCAAGGCATGGCTGGAACTGGAAGGGAGACCAAGCCACCAGGTGAGGAGATTCCAAAAAATCGCCCCCAACAAAGCACAGATGATGATGTTGGAAGTCATGGGAATCAACTTCGCATCAATGAGACCGGAAGTGATTGTTTTCGCGACGGCAGTGCCGATCATGGCACCCACCAGATTGGTGAAGGCAGCCAGCGCGACTGCCTGTTTGGGAGTTAAAACCTTCGTGGAAACGACAGTCGCAATGGAGTTGGCCGTGTCGTGAAAGCCATTGATGTATTCAAAAATCAACGCCACCGCGAGGACGGTAAAAACGAGCGTCATGGTGGATCAGGAGTTTTTCAATACAATGTGCGAGATGATATTGCCCACGTCACGACAACGATCCACCACCTTTTCCAATAACTCGTAGAGATCCTTCATCACAATCACTTTGAGGGTATCGTGCTTGCCACTGAACAGGTCCTTGTAGTGATCCATCATGGCCTTGTCCGCTTCGCCTTCGAGGTATTGCAGCTTGTCGTTCAGGCTTTTGAGTTGTTCGAGATTGGTGCCCTTGCGCAGGACCTTGACCATGGCGGGAACGAGATCGGTGGCTTGCTCCAAAAAGCCGATTTGCTTGGAGAAGTCCAAATCCTTCAAAAACTGCGGGGTGAGAATGATGCGTTCCCCCAATTTCTCGACGGTTTTGGGGATGCGATAGAGGGCGTTGGAAAGATTTTCGATATCTTCCCGCTCCAGGGCCGTGACAAAGGTATTGTAAACGGCTTCGCGAATTTCGGCGCTTATTTGCTTCTCTTTACGCCGTGACTGAATGAATTCATACAACAACGCGGTTTGATCCGGGGTTTTGGTAAGCTTCACCAGAGCCTGGACGCTGGTGCGTGCTTCTTCAGCACTGGCTTCCAGGAGGTCAAAAAATTTATCTTCTTTACCCAGTAATTTTTGGAGCGAAAACATAGCGTCGGGCCATATGTTGCATAAGCGTTGGAAAAGCGCACGCACAATTTTATTAGCAAAATCCTTATGAATACGATAAGGAGGTGGGCCAATAAATGACTTGGTGCCCCTTAGGCAGCGCGATATATTGCTGTGAATGGTTCATGTTGGAATAGGTTATGACGTCCATCAATTGGTGGAAGGCCGCAAGCTCATCCTTGGCGGAGTGGAAATTCCCCATACTAAAGGTTTGGAAGGGCATTCAGACGCGGACGTGTTGATGCATGCGATATGCGACGCCATCCTGGGAGCGATCGGCGAGGTGGATATCGGGCATTTTTTCCCCAACACCGATCCCCGTTGGCGCGGGGCACCAAGCAACGTATTTTTGAATGAGGCGGCGCGCCAGGTGCGACTTCGCGGGGCCAGGATTATAAACATTGATGCCACCCTCATCGCGCAGCAGCCAAAGATATTTCCGCATATCGGCCAGATGAAGGTAAATATTGGGGCGGCACTGGAAATGACCGTTCACAAGGTTGGCATCAAAGCCACCACCAATGAGCACATGGGATTTTTGGGACGGGAAGAAGGCATGGCGGCCATGGCCGTGGCGAGTGTTGACTTACCCGAATAATAATTATGTCGGCAAAAGCAGAAATCAGTTGGAAGCGAACCACCGAAGGGGGCGAGAAGATTCAGGTCTATGCCCGCCATGTTGGTGGCAAATGGAAGTTTTTTATGCGCGGGGCCCGATATGACCAATGGCAGCCAGTGGAGGAACCGCCTGTGGAGGACTGGTTGGAACTGCTTGACTCCGTCCGCCGTCGTATCAATCGCAGATTATTAAGACCTGAAGAAGAAGATCGCATTAAAAAACTCATCCATGAACGGTTCCCCGAAGAAAACCTTGAAGGCTAAGAAGCCATTAATTCTGATTTCACCCAACACTGAGGTGAAAGGAGACGAGTTTGGAGATACTTCCATCAGTCTCTCTGAAACGTACCAGAAGGCCATCATGAAGGCGGGCGGCATTCCGCTGGTTTTGCCTTATATGGCTTCGAAGGAGGTCATTGCCGAATGCGTCAGCCATGCTGATGGCGTCTTGTTGACCGGCGGTGATGATATTAATCCCAACCTTTACACCAAGCGGCTCTCGCCGGAGTTGCGCAAAACTGTGACCATCGAGCCGGGGGAACGGGACTTGCGCGAACTGATTCTCATCGATGAAATTTTTCGGCAGAAGAAGCCGGTGCTCGGCATTTGCCGTGGGCATCAGATCATGAATGTGGCATTGGGCGGGACTTTGATAGTCGACATTCCCAGCCAGAAGCCGGGAGCAATCACGCATCGCCGGCCGGATAAGAAGAGTGACATAGTGCATCAGGGCAGACGCATCAAAATTTTTTTGAAGAAAAGTATGTACTTTGTAAATACAATGCGTACATGAGATGGGATGCAAAAGCATCACCGTCAAAACTTGATCGAACATTTCAAAGAGATAAGGGACCCGCGAGTCAAAGGCCGGTGCGACCACGAACTGGTGGACGTGCTGATGATTGGTTTGTGCTGCCTGCTGTGCGGCGGGGAAACCTTCAACGACATGGAGGACTTTGGCAAAGCCAAACGCAAATGGTTCAAGACGTTTCTGCGTTTGCGCCATGGGATACCCAAACACGACACGTTCAACCGAGTGTTTGCGGCGCTCAAGCCGGAAGCCTTTCTGGACTGTTTCATGCGCTGGACGCAATCGGTGCGCGCGACGGTGGCTGATGAAATCGTGGCGTTGGATGGCAAGGCCCTGCGTCGGGCGCTGGAGCAAGGACAATCCCCGCGGGTGATTGTCAGCGCCTGGGCGGCGGGCAACTCGCTGGTGCTGGGCCAAATCCAGGTGCCTGACAAGACCAATGAAATCACCGCTGTGCCGCAACTGTTGCGAGTGTTGGAGTTGAGCGGATGCATTGTCACCCTCGATGCCATGGGGTGCCAAAAGGAGATAGCCAGGGAGATTGTGGAAGCCGACGCCAACTACGTGCTGGCGCTCAAAGGCAACCAGGGCCAGTGCCATCAGGAAATCAAAGCCTATCTGGAGGACGCCGTGGCGCGGCACGACCAGGAGCGGCCTGTGGAAAAGAATGCCGTGGCGCTGGCTTACAAGGAAACCACCGAAAAAGATCACGGACGCCTGGAAACACGACGCTACTGGCAAAGCGGCGATGTCAGCTGGCTTGCTGATCGCCAGCAATGGGCAGGACTGCGCAGCGTGGGCGTGGTGGAGAGCGTGCGGCAGGTGGGCCAGCAAGCGCCCACGGTGGAACGGCGCTATTATTTGAGCAGCTTGAACGTGGACGTTGAAAAGTTTGCTCGTGCCGTGCGCGGACACTGGAGTGTGGAAAACTCCCTGCACTGGGTGCTGGACGTGCAATGCGGCGAGGACCGCAACCGGGCCCGCTCTGGCCACGCCGCTGAAAACCTCGCCACCTTGCGTCGACTGGCTTTAAACCTCTTAAAACGAGAATCCACCAAAAAACGCGGCATCAAAGGCAAACAACTCAATGCTTCCTGGGACCATGATTACCTCCTACGCCTTTTATCATTTTGATGCGTTTGCCCTGCATAGTGCATGAAGCACGATTGACACGGGATTCATTGCTTGCAAAGATAACTCGAACGCAGAAGTTGGGTGTTAACAGCACGCATCATCAAGCGGTTGATCGTGTGGCGGCTCCTTTGCGCGTTACCGGAACCAGTGCCGACGGGATTGTGGAGGCAATGGAACTGAAGCCGGAAGAAGCGCATTTGCTGCCATATTTGATAACAGTCCAATTTCATCCTGAACGTCTGGCCCCCCGGTATCGGGAACATCAGGAAATTTTTAACAGTTTTACCCGGGCCTGTGTGACGAATCGCGACAAAGCACTATGAGAGCAAATATCCTGGTCATTGATGACGATGCGGAAATCCGCGAATTGTTGGTTCAAATTCTTCAACGCAGCAGTTATCAGGTATCCCAGGTCAAAGATGGTGCTGGATTGAAGGAAGCCATAAACCGGCTGCAACCTGAAATCGTTTTGTTGGATTTTAAACTGCCGGACGCCACCGGCCTTGATTTGCTGCCTTTCATCAAAAAAGAATGGCCGGAATCAGAGGTCATCATGCTGACTGGTCATGCGACCTATGATGTGGCGGTGGAAGCGATCAAGCGCGGAGCCTTTCATTTTCAGGAAAAGCCATTTGATCCGGAAAGTTTGTTGAATCTGATCAAGCGGGCTCTGGAGATTCGCTCCTTGCGTGAGGCGGTTTCGACCGGCAATGCAATTTTCCAATGTGACGTGATGAAGAACGTCGTTCGCACTGTGCGCCGTGTAGCGCCGAGCGATGTATCCATCCTGATCACCGGTGAGAGTGGAACGGGTAAGGAAGTCATTGCTGACCTGATTCACAGCTCCAGTCATCGCGCATCCGGGCCGTTAATCAAAATCAATTGCGCAGCTTTGCCTCGTGAACTGATCGAAAGCGAATTGTTTGGGTCTGTGAAGGGCGCTTTTACCGGCGCTCATAGCGATCGCGAAGGTCTGTTCCGTCAGGCTGAAGGCGGCACCTTGCTGCTGGACGAATTATCGGAAATGCCAATCGATACGCAGAGCAAGTTGTTGCGTGTGTTGCAGGAAAAAGAAGTCCGTCCGGTGGGTGGTCGTACCAGTTACAAGACGGATTGTCGAATCATTGCTGCCACCAATCGCAAACCTGAAGAAGCGATTCGCGATGGCAAGATGCGCGAAGATTTATTTTACCGTATCAGCGCGGTTTCAGTTCATCTGCCGCCATTGCGCGAACGTCGCGAAGACATTCTGCCTTTGGCCACGGCTTTTCTGAAGCGGTTTTCCGCCCAGGCAAATCGTGATATCGCCGGTTTCACACCGGAGGCGGCTGAACGCCTGCGTTCATTCGACTGGCCGGGCAATGTTCGCCAGTTGCAGAACGAAGTGCAGCGTGCGGTTCTGCTTTGTGAAGGCAAGTTGGTGGATGCACCGGACCTGTCCATCACCGCGCCAGCCAATGAATCCACTGGTGATACGAGTTACACGCTGTTGGAAGGTGTGGAGCGTAATACCATTGTCCAGATGCTCAAGGAAACCGGTGGCAACAAACTTGAGACGGCCAAGCGCCTCGGGATTGGACGCCAGACGCTTTATAATAAAATCAAGGCTTACGGCATCGAGACCTAGATTTTTAGCTGTTGAATCTTCAGAGCCCCGCCACCAGAGGCGGGGTTTTATTTTTTTAGATAAGCTGAAATTCCCTGCCGGAAGGAAATCGGCTGCAATCTGAACAGTTTGTTCGCCGGTTCGGAATCGCCGATATTGTCTTCCTGGAGCATTATCAATTGATCATGGTTCAGGGGTGGAGCTTTTCCCAGGAGCCTGGGATATGCAAATTCGAGCAGGCTTGCTTGAGATCGTGCGATGGACAACGGGATGTGGACTTTCAAACGTCTGCGGTTTGTTGCGAGGAGAATTTCATCGATCACCTGTTCGAGCGTGAGCACGTCCCGGCCGCCCAATTCATAAGTCTGCCCAAGGGAGGCGGGTTCAGTCAGAGCTTTGACAAAACAGGTGGCCACGTCGGAGACAGGAATCGGTTGGAGTTTGGACTGTCCGTTGCCCATTACGGGCATGATCGGCGAGAGTTGGGATATTTTTGCGAACAGGTTTACGAAGAGATCTTTCGGGCCGTAAATAATCGAAGGGCGAAAGATGGTGTAATCCAGTCCACTTTTCCGAACGTATTCCTCAGCGGCCCACTTGGTTTTATGATAACGGGAAGAGGCATTCGCACGCGTTCCCATCGCGCTCATGTGCACGAATCTTCGGACGCCGGCAATCCTGGCAGCATCTACAACATTTTCGGCCCCACGAATATGAATGTTCTCGAATGTGCTTTCGCCCAGCTCACTGATAATGCCGACCAGATGGATAACGGCATCAATTCCCTTTAATCCGCGCGCCAGGGAGGCGACGTCGAGGATATCCCCAGCATGCACTTCGGCTCCGAATTCTGACGCTTGAGTCCGGGTGCGCATGGAAGTGGGATGCCGGGCGAGGATACGGGATTGGTGGCCAGCGGCATGCAGCTTTTCCAAAACTTCCTGCCCCACGAATCCTGACGCACCGGTTACGAGCACTTTCATAATACCTCTGGACGGGAGTGATAAGCTCCCGCCCCTTATCCCACGAAGCGGTTTAGTTCAATTTGGCAAGCTCGGTTCGCACCAACTCCACCAATGGTTTCATGGTGGTACGGGTGAACTCGAAACGGCAACCTGCCGCCGCGAACAGTTCAGGAAGCGGTCGTGATCCTCCCAACGAAAGCCCTTTCTTATAGTCAGCGAGAGCCTTGGTTTTTTCGCGCTTCGAATTAGCCCAAACCTGAAGCGCTCCAAGTTGAGCGATGCCGTATTCCACGTAGTAGAATGGATGGAGAAAGATGTGCAATTGGCGATGCCACAAGTTGGCGCGCGCTTTTTCGTAGCCAGTCCAGTCCACATCGCCACCGAAACGGTCCATTAGTTTGAGCCAAGCGGCCGTACGCTCCTGGCGGGTGTGGCCGGGGTGCGAATAAATCCAGTGTTGGAAAGCATCGACGGTGGCAATCCACGGAAAGATATTAATAATTCCAGCAAGGTGATCCTTGCGGGCGCGTTTTGCTTCCGGGGCAGCATAAAAGTTCTCAATGAACTCATTGCCCAACAACTCCATGCTCATGGAGGCGACCTCACAGAACTCAATGGGCGCGCCACGATAGGCCTGCAGATCTTCCTTACGAGTGGCGAGCGCATGAAAGGCATGACCGGCTTCGTGCAATAACGTTTCAACATCGCGTTGCACACCCACGGCGTTCATGAAAATAAAGGGAAGTCGCGCCTCTGAAAGAGTGGATTGGTAGCCACCGGGAGCCTTGCCTTTGCGATTGGCCAGGTCGAGCAGGCGCAAATCGCGCATTTCCTTGAATTCGCTGGCCAGGCCTTTATCGAGTTGGTTGAAGATGTCCTGGGTTTTGGAAACCATGCCATCGACTTGTTCGAATGGTCGCAAAGGCGGGCGGTTCAACGGATCAACCGCTAAATCCCAAGGCCGGAGCGATTTCAAGCCTAGTTGAGTTTTGCGCTCCGATTGTAATTCGCGCAGGGCGGGCATGATTTCCTTCTCAATGGCATCATGGAACTGCACGCAGTCGGCAGGGGTGTAATCGAAACGGCCACGAGCGCGGAAAGCGTATTCAAGATAATTTTTGAAGCCGGCATTTTTGGCGATTTGTTCGCGGAGCTTGACGAGTTGGTCGAAGATGTCCTCAATTTTTTCAGCTTCCTCAAGGCGGCGGTTGGCCACCATTTCCCATACCTCCTGACGCAGCGGACGATCTGTCTCCTCCAGGTAACGGCCCATCTGGGTGAGCGTTTTTTCTTCACCTTTGAACTGGACGGTGAGCGAGCCGATGAGTTTTTGATATTGTTGGCCAAGGCGTGCTTCTTCGGTTTCGAGTGGCACATTTTCCTGACGGAAGAGTTCGACGTGCAGATTGGTGTCGCGGTCAAGGACTTCGTAGCGATCCTTGGGCAGTTGTTTCCGGTTGGGATGAGCGATGAAAAGTTGTGAGAGTTTAAATTGTCGTGGCTTCAACTCAGGTTCGATCTTTTCGACGAAATGGAGGTAGGCCTTTTCCGCATCCGGATTGTCCGTGTGGCACGTCATGGCAATATAACGACGGGAACCTTCCTCATCAATGGCGGCATTTAATTCACTCCAATCGAGCAGCCATTTTTCCAAATCCGCAGGCGACTTGGCTTCAGCGGCGCGGGTTTCGAGTTTATCGAAAAGAGGAGATAGTTGTGACCATTCGTTCCAGTCAACGTTGGCAGGGACGAATTTTCTCGGCTTGTAAGCAGGCAAATTCTCAAATGGCAACAAGTTCATACCGGGAAGATAGACCAAGTTCGGCGAATGAAAACTGCTTTTTCGCGTCCCGGTTTACCTTCGTTTCAAGATTATTCCGACAAAACGCCACTTATCTTTGAATTCCTCGTATGAGAGCTTTTCCATGCCACTGAGAGGATCGCCCACAACAACTTCCCTATCATTCACCTCCAGAACCGTGACGTAATGATCGGTCACGATGTTGAATTTGACCACCGCAATGGCCGGGTCGCACCCTTTCAATTCCGCGATACTTTTGAAACTGCCATACTTGCATATCAATCCCGAGGAGGCGTATTGCTTTTCCAATTCCAAAGCCAGGACGTCAGGTGGTGTTCCGGTTGCAGAGGTGGTATGCGCAAGCAGGGCAAGCTGTCCTTCCTCTGCTTGAATGCCGAGTCTGCGCAGTGCGGTGACTGCCGAGGCTGGTCCGCACGTATAGCTAGTGGTTTGCAGACAGATGCCGTCAGAATCAATGCGTGTTTTTAAACTCGCCAATTCTTCACGGTTAAATGCGGGAGCAAGAAAGGGCCAGACGGATGTTCCCGCAACCACACCAACCATCAAGAGGCTCACTGCGATTCTGTCTCTTAAATTCGGAAGTTTGAGCAAAGGGGTGGTGAGCACCATCGAACCCAGAAAACCGATCATGGCAAATTTGGTTCGCCCAAGCATCATCCACGAAACGGGCGGCGTGAAAGAGAGGTCCGGGTGTCGGATGGCAAGGGCATATAGAAAAATCAGAGAAATTGGAATGAAGTAGCCGAACAGCCAATAGGGTTTTCTTAGGCGTGAAAACCACGCGCCAAGGAGCACTCCTCCCGCAGCCAGTAGAGCTACACCGCTTGATTCAAGCCATGGACTCATACTGAGACCATTTTGAGCTTGGATCGTGCCAGTTTTAAAAATGATGCAACGGTTTAATCCAGCCCGTATTTCTCAATCCAGGCTTGGGGAATGGTGCCGAAGCTGATGAGCCAATCGTTAAATTTTTGAAGCTTCCAGCCACGGCCAACCATCAGACGTTGGCGCAGTCGTTCGTTCTCGAGACGACCGAGCCAATAACTCATGGGAACCGTGGGAGAGGCAGTATACCAGTTCACATCCGCTTCGGCACGGGCGCGGGTAAAGCCCAGATTTTTCATCATGTGCGCGACTGCCTTCTCGTAGGTGTAACGGCCGGTTTGCAAACGCAAGTCCACCAAAATACGATGGCAGCGCCAGAGAGCATCGTGCAATTGCTGAACTTGAAGCCAGGGAGAGCGATCAATCTTCAAATCCACCATCATTTGCTCGCACCAGAGGGTCCAGCCCTCATAGAAGACGGCATGTGCAAACAAGCGACGCCATTTGCGCGGATGTTGATTGGCGATGACGAATTGCAAATGATGGCCGGGATAAGCTTCGTGAGCACAGGTGAGGCTGAGACCGAAGTGTTGTTGGCGTTCAGCCTTCTTTTCGGCTTCGGTTGTCTTGGTGACGCTGAGATCGTTCACCCAGAAGATACCACGTTGCCGCCTTTCGAAAGCACCCGGAGAAGAGTAGGCGGCGGTGGGAAACAAATGACGCATGAACTCAGGCACGGGGCGCACCTGCAATTCATCACCTTGGGGGAAGGTGACAGCTTTGGCGGACTTGAAGGCGCTGGCGACACGGCTTGTTTCCTTGCGGTAGAAGCCGAGCAAGTCTGCGCCAGGATTCCATTCGGCTCGTGCTTTCTCGATAATCTGCTCCGGACTTTTACCTTTGCCAAATTTACTTGCTGCCTGCTTGAGCAGGGTGCCGATACGATTTACTTCCGAGAGAGCCAGGGCTTCGATTTCGCCGAGGGAATAATCCAGACCGAGTTGGTCGCGGATGCGGCGTTGGACGATGGGGGCTCCGACGGAGAACGAGCTTTCCGGGGCCAACGGACGCGACATCACCTTTTTGTGATATTTTGAGAAAGCCCGTTGGGCATCCTTAATTTGTTGGCCGTCGCTGGACTGAGGTTCGACACGTTTGAGAAACGTAGCCACGGCTTCGAAAAGCGAATGTGAACCCGCAACGGTTTGCTCCATGATCTTGCGCCAGACTCGTTCGGGGCGGTCGATCAGACTGGCGGATTCGTTGAGAAAGCGAGGGGTTTGTTTGAGAATGGAACGGAGATTTTGAGCGACACGTTTGGGCTCGTCCTCTCCGCGCTGCAATTCGTGGAGCAGAAGATTGAGCACGTGATCGAGCGCGTTGGGATCGAGCGTGTGACGTTTGCGGTCGAAATCTTCAGTTTCACGCAACAACTGGCTTCGGAGAGCCAAGCGATCCAGTTGTTGTTCGTTGCTCAATTCACGGGGAGAGAGCGTGTTGAGTTGGAGGAGAGCTTTTTGGCGGTGCTTTTGCTGCCTGGTTTCGAACTCCAAAGTGGCGCGTCCCAGGCGGCCACGGCTGGATTGAATGCCACTGTAGGCGGCAAAGGTTGGGTTCTCTTCCAAGACCCTCTCAAAATATCCATCCAGAAGCCCCTCGAATTGTGACGATGCTTTGCTCATATGAAGAAGTAGCCATAGGAAACCCTTACTGCCAACTTAAAACGAACGTGTTGGTGTGCCCGTGATGGAAGTCAAATTGATAAACGGTGATTGAAACCTAACGATGTAAACCGATTTCCCCGTTAAAGCCAGTTTACGCGCGGATATTTCTGCTGAAGCGTCGATTTCAGTTTTGGATAACTGGTGGTCTTGAACGTCGGCCAATTCAAGGTCGATTCGATGCGTTTGCCATCCGGTGCACAGAGCCAAAGCCGGACCGGCAGTTTGCCTTCGCAGATAAGAGGCTGTTCCTTCAGCGCAAAGCATTCGTGCAGTTTTACCTGCAGTTCGGGAGCGATTGGATCGCCGCCTTTGGTGGTGGCTTCCTCAGGATATTGCAACTTGAGCTTACGATCGTCGGGCCAGGAAATGGTCAGCGGAGCCAGTTCATCAAGCCAACCGAGTTGTTCCCTGGCCAAGTGCCTTGAAAACTCTTCCTTGAGATGGGTGGCCTGAGCTTCCTTCACCAATGACATTCCCGCGAAGGCTCGACTCAAGCAATCGGTGATGGCTTTTTCATCGAAGGGCGGAAATTCGAGTTCGGGCAGGACGGCACACACCAGGTTCACACGCGCGATGAACTGTTTCAGTTCGTGATTAAACAAGGGAAGTTCGAAGTAATCCTTGCGATAAGCATCGGCGAGACTGCGGCCCGAAGCAGTTGGGTCGAGATCGCGTTGATGTTCATGCGCCATCACCAAATCGCAAAAGCGAATCAGTTTCACCGCTGCGACCCGCTTGTGCGTGCGATCGAAGAGATGTTCCACTTGGACCTTGATGTGCTGGGGAAACATTTGTTCGATCCACTCGCGTTTTACAGCGCTGGCCAGGCCGAGCAGAGTGAGGTTTTCTGAGCCGCGCGACGGGACTTCGCGAATGGAAGCTGTCACAAAGAGCGGTGCATTTTGCACCACACTTTCGCGCATCAACGTGCCGTGGCGGCCTTCGGTCAGATCGCACTCCAAAGAGCCTGAATCACGACGGATGCACAGTTGATCAATAAACCCGGCCATAATACAGCGGAGCAGGGCGGTGTCGTCAGACTGCTCATCAGGTTTTAACAGCTTCTGTTGTTCGGCAATCTGCAGAATCTGGTCGTATGTCTGTTCCACCTGGCGGGCGGATTGGGCGTTGATGCCGTAGCGACGACAGGTTTCGATGCCGAAATTATTCTTCTTCGCAAATTGGTAGGCGCGCATCAGGGTGAAGAAATCGGATTCCTGGCTGGCCTCAAACAGTTCGCGGGCTTCGGAAATATGTTTGTCTTCACGCCGCAAGCGTTGCAGCAGATCCCGGCCACTCACCAAAGCCGCGCATAAGCCTGCTGATCGGACAGAGCCGAGTTTGGCGGCTTCCACGAGCATGCGGGAGTAGCGCGGATGCATGGGAAGTCGACGCATGCGATGGCCGATATCGGTTAATTCACCGGTGGACTCATCGAGGGCTCCGAGCATGCGGAGGAGGTTTTCAGCGCGCTCCACTGCCTGGGCGTCTGGTTTATCGAGCCAATCGAACGCCGCAGCCTTGCGGATGTGCAAGGAATGGAGAAGCAGAACCACTTCGGCGAGGTCGCTGCGTTGAATTTCAGGCGTGTTGCGCTCGGGACGATTGAGGTGGCCGCTTTCAGTCCAGAGCCGATGGCAAGTGCCGGGGGCGGTGCGACCAGCGCGACCTTTGCGTTGATCGGCTGAGGCGCGGCTGATTTCCTCGATGCCGAGAGTCCCAATGCCACGTTCAGAATCATAGCGTGCGATGCGGGCTATGCCGCTATCGACGACGTGACGAATGCCATCAATGGTTACCGAGGTCTCAGCAACATTGGTGGAGACCACCACCTTACGCAGAGGATTAGGAGCAAACGCCAGGTCTTGTTCCTCCGGTTGGAGTTCGCCGTGCAAGGGAATGAATGCAAGACGTTCATTGGTGCGCACCGAGCGAGAGGCGTTGATCGTCGAATGGATTTCACCCACACCAGGCATGAAAACGAGGATGTCTCCCGGTTCGCCGGAATTTACGATGGCTTCGACGGCCTCGGCAGCCTGGTCAGTTATGGGGCGTTCGTCGTGGCTGATCAGGTAGCGAACTTCGACGGGGAAGCTTTGGCCTTCAGAAATGAGAATCGGGCAGGGCTGTTTGTCCGTTGAGAGGTAGTCGGCAACCGGTTCGGCATCCAAAGTGGCAGACATGACCACCATTTTCAAATCGGGACGTTGGGTACCCTGCAGGTGCTTCACCAAGGCAAGGGCGACGTCACTAAGCAAATTTCTTTCGTGAAATTCATCGAAAAGAATCATCCCGATGTCGGGCAGGTTGCGGTTTTCCTGGAGCCAGCGCAGGAGAATACCTTCAGTTACAAAGCAGATGCGGGTGCCGAGGCTGGTGTGATCGTCAAAACGGATTTGGTAGCCGACTTCATCGCCGAGTTTGCCTTTGCGTTCCCAGGCGACGCGGGCAGCGACGGTGCGGGCGGCGACGCGCCGTGGTTGCAGGACAATGATCTTCTTGTCGCCGGCCAAGCCTGCGTCCAGAACCATTTGTGGCACCTGGGTGGTTTTGCCGGAGCCAGTTGGCGCGACCAAAACGAGCCGGTTGCCGGTCCTGAGCTGATCGACAATGGCGGAATGAATTTCCCAAATTGGCAGGGATGAGTGCACGGCTAAATACCCCTAAGTAACCAAACCTAGTTCGGCTTTGGAACGGAATCAAAAGTGGATGTGCCGGAGAATCAGGGCGGCGAAGGTGAGCACCGTCATGAGACCGTTAGGCATGAACTTTTTGGATTTGGCGAGACGCACGGTAAAAAAGACCAGGAGGAACAGGAGGACCATATCTGCGACGTTGGCTTTGAAGATCAAGTCAAACTGGCAGAGCATCAAAATCACCGCAAAGGAAGCTGACATAATCAGCGACATCTTGCTGCCGGCTTTAAAGAAGCCAACCAGGCCGCCGGCAAAAAGCAGGATGATATAAATCCAGAGTACGTTATAAGCGATATTCGAAGGATGAGTGGTTATTTGCATAAAATCGAAGGAAACCTTCCCTTAATTCCCCAGCACATCCAAGCTTAGAATTTCGCCGGGTTCACATTCCACGACCACTTCAAATGGCCGACAGCAGACTTCGCAATCCGTGGTGAATTGTTGCGATGGGATGCTCGTATCGATGACGAGGTCGAAAGTCTGCCCACAAAATGGACACTGAATGGACTCGGATATTTGCATCGATTTTCTTTTTAAGTAATGAATTAAACTTCTGACAACTGGTCAAATATAACAATTGTTCGGGTTTGTCGGCGGATTAATTTTTTTGAAATTGAAGCCGGAACAATGGCCCGGATTAAGCTTGGCTTGAACGAGCGGTTTGTAGGACAACAATTTTTTGTCATTTGAGACCATTGAGACTAGGGTATTCTGCCCATTGAACAATTACCATTGTTTGTCTGAATAAAGACGTATGAAAAAGCCGTTGAGGGCATTGATCGTTGAGGATTCCGAAGACGATACCCTGTTATTGGTTTTCGAGCTCAGACGAGGAGGGTTCGAGCCACAATTTCACCGCGTTGACAATGTGGTGGAGATGAGGTCAGCGCTGAGCCTGCAGGAATGGGATGTGGTTCTTTGTGACCATGTCATTCCGGGCTTTGGCAGCATTGAAGCGTTGCGATTAATTTCGGAGAAGGGACTGGATATTCCGCTGATCATTGTTTCGGGAGCCATTGGGGAGGAGACAGCGGTTGAAGCGATGAAAGCGGGGGCGCAGGATTATGTGTTGAAACACAAGCTTTTTCGCCTGGTGCCGGCCATTGAGCGTGAAGTCCGTGAAGCGTTAAACCGCAAGGAACGGCATAAAGCCGAGGAGATGCTGGCGTATATGGCCGCCATCGTGGAGTCGTCAGAAGATGCGATCATCGGGAAAACTCTTGAAGGAATCATCACCAGTTGGAATACAGGTGCCGAGCATATTTATGGCTATACAGCGGATGAGGTAAAGGGACATTCGGTCTCCCGGTTGATTCCGCCGGAGCGCCCGGAAGAATTAAAGGAATTTTATC
Source organism: Pedosphaera parvula Ellin514 (assembly GCF_000172555.1). Lineage (NCBI taxonomy): Bacteria > Pseudomonadati > Verrucomicrobiota > Pedosphaerae > Pedosphaerales > Pedosphaeraceae > Pedosphaera > Pedosphaera parvula. Next base: position 17,900 of record NZ_ABOX02000017.1, on the reverse strand, counting down.
AGCGAATCAAAAATGGGGAGCACATCGATCGTTATCAAACCCAACGGCTGCGAAAGGATGGGGCCATAATCGATGTTTCACTGACGCTTTCAGCCATCAAGAACGGAAAAGGGGAGGTGGTTGGGGTTTCGGCGATAGAGCGGGACATTACCCGGCGGAAGCGGGAGGAGAAGGAGCGGTTGAGGTTGATTGAGGAGTTGAAAGAAGCGCTGACGAATATCAAGACCTTGAAAGGACTTTTGCCGATTTGTGCATCATGCAAGATGATTCGCGATGATCGTGGGTATTGGGAAAGGGTGGAGACTTATATTTCCAAGCATACCCAGGCTGAATTTACCCATGGGATCTGTCCGGATTGTCGTGAGCGACTCTATCCCGAATATACTATTCGCAAAGGGAACACCGGGGCGGGATGAGATTCCTCAGGCAGAATTTGTGAGGCCGCAATTTTAGTGACGAGCGGCAGGAACCAAGTTATACCTTTCAGACCATCTAAAGCGGGAGAAGTCTGTGGAGCTTTTATGGCCTGATTGAAATGAAAAAGGTTGCTACCTTATTCGTCCTTCTTACGCTGGCCAGTTTTTCCGCCAGATCCACCGCTCAACCCATACCTGACAGGATAGATGCCATTCTAGCTCGTGCCGCCGTAGCGACGAATATCTGGAGTGTTTTCATACAAAGCGCGGATGGGACGACCACCGACTATCAAAGGAATCCTGATACTGGATTGGCGCCTGCTTCCAATACCAAGCTTTATACCTCATCAGCAGCGTGGGGATTGTTGGGGACCAATGCGGCTTTTGAGACGAGAGTTTATCGGAATGGGACCCTTAGTGGCGGCGTGCTTACGGGTGATTTGAACCTGGTGAGTGAGCATGACATTACCTGGAACACGAGCGTCTTCAGCAATCCCAGAGCCGCGCTGGATCGGATAGCCACGCAACTGAAGGCACAGGGACTAACGAGCGTGACGGGAAACGTGCAGTGTTACGGAGCTTGCTTCTATAATCTGGCTGACACTGATCCCAGCAACCACGATGCCGCTTTTCAGCAGCCTTACAACGCGAGCGCAGCGACAAATTTCGTGGCCGCCTTGCTGGCGCAGGGTATCACGGTATCCGGCATTCCGGTTGGCAAGACCGGGTTTACCGTGCCTGGAACTTTGATGTACACGCATTTATCCACCGATCTCACCTATAACAGCCTGCCGCTGCGAATGGATGTTGCGTGCACGCCGATGCTCAAGGTCAGTCACAACGTGATGGCGGATGCGCTGTTAAGGCATATCAGTTACAAAATCAATGGGAACGATTCATTTGCCGCAGGGGCGGCGCAGGTTTTGCCCTGGCTCAAAAATGTGGCGGGGGTAAGCACAAACGGAATCGCGATGAATGATGGTTCCGGTCTGTCACATAATAATAAATTCAGCGGCCGCCAGACGGTAACATTGTTGAGGTATATGCTCGGCACATTTTCCAGTTATGCTTCCACACTGCCAATCGGGTGCGTGGATGGGACTTTGGGAAGTCGTTTTTGCAGCACGGATGGATCAGGGCAGGTGCATGCCAAGACAGGATCGCTGAGCATATCGATTGCTCTGAGCGGTTATATTGATAACAAATATGATGGCAGGCGGTATCTTTTTTCCTTTATTGCAAATACAAATGCGATTGATCAGGCAGACACGCGACAGGCAATTGACGATGCGGTTGTTTTGCTCGGGGCACGAGGGGTGGCGCTTAGTCCACAACTCTTCTACGCGGCGAACAGCGGCAGCAACAACACCATCCTGCTGTCATGGTCGAATGAAAAATTTATCCGCACAGGCTATCGCGTTTACACGAGTGCCGATGGAGTCACTTTCGGAGCCCCGATCAATGTGGCAGCGAATGTTCAGACTTACGCCGATGCGGGGCTCGCGGCGGGGACGAAGCGGTTTTATCGGGTGTCGGTGGTGGGGACGAATGGAGAAAGTCCGTTCTCCCGCGTCTATGGAGCGCAGGTGGGCGCGACACCTTCAAAGATTTTGATTGTCGACGGTTATGATCGTTGGCAATTCCAACCTTCGGATAATCCCAAGGCAACGAATCACAGTTTCTCGGCAATTGCTGGTCGGAGCATCAGCGGTCCGGCGTTTGACACCGCGAACCATATGTCGGTGACCAATGGAACGGTGCCGATTACGAATTACCAGGCGGTGATCTGGATGCTGGGAGAGGAATCGACGCAAGACCGGACATTTGATGCGATAGAGCAGGCGCTGGTTACGTCATACTTGAATTCCGGGGGAAATCTGTTCGTGAGTGGAGCAGAGGTTGGGTGGGATTTGGATCGTACGAGTGGAGCTGCCACAGCGGACAGGAACTTTTATCATAACCAGTTGAGGGCAGTGTTTAGCGCGGACGATGCCAATACCTATGCATTTGTGCCGCTGGCCGCAGGTATTTTTACCGGCAACGCCAGTGGTGGTTTTGACAATGGAACGCAGGGAACCTATAACGTCGCATATCCAGATGTCTTGCTGGCCACGAACGGGAGCGCGGCGACAATTTTGTATTCAGGAGGAACGGGCGGCGCGGCGGCAGTGCAGTATGATGGTTCGCTTGGAGGCGGCAAGGTGGTGAATTGGGGATTTCCTTTTGAAACGATTACGAGCGCGAGCGTGCGGGATGCTTATATGTCGGATGTGCTCAAATTTTTTGGGCTCATTTCACCGCCGAACATTGCCAGCGCCAAGTTCAACCCGGTGAGCAACTCCATTTCCTTGAGTTGGAGTTCCAGTTCGGGTTTGAAATATCGGGTGCAATACAAGAACAGCCTGACGGACGTTAATTGGGGGCAGATTGGAGTGGACGTGGTGGCGACGAATACGGTTAGTTCGATTGTGGATAATGGAATTTCTGCTTCACCACAAAAGTTTTACCGTGTTTTGATGGTGAATTAGACGGTCGGGATTTTCCCCTTACATCGGAGGGTTTGGCCTTTTAATTGCTCATTTTTTGGGACGTGTCGTGTCGATTGCAGATTGCAAGAGGCGACCGGATTTTTGCATGGCCATGAAAAGATGTTTACGTTCCTTAGCGGCGTTTGAATGTGTATTAGCAATTCTTCTTTTGTCGCGAGGACAGGCGGCGCAGCCGACTCAATGGGGTCCAAAGGGTGCGGGAGGGGGAGGCGCATTGTTTGCGCCGAGCTTCAATCCGTTCAACGCGGGCGAGCTTTATGTGGCTTGTGATATGAGCGAGGTGTTTCGTTCGACCAATTTTGGGGCGGGTTGGATCACGAGCGATTTTGGGCAGATACAAGGAGGTCGGAATGCGATCATGCAATTTACGAGTGATCCCAAGGTAATTTATTGCGTTGATTACTCAGGCGACCTGATAACACCGACGAAGAGTGTGGATGGTGGTGCGACGTGGCACCAGCTCGCTGGCGATCCTACGGGGGGAGGAGCGTATGCATTGTTTGCGGACTCTGGTTCGACGAATAGGATTATTGTTTCGGATTATAGCAATTTGTATTGGTCGACCAATGGGGGATCGAGCTTTGCATCGAAATACAGTGCGGCGGCGGGATTGTATGTGGCGGGAGCTTTCTTCGATGGAACGAATATTTATGTGGGGACGAGTGCGGGGTTGTTGGTATCGACGGACAATGGAAATACTTTTGCCCTGTCGAGTGTGGGAGGCATTCCAGCAGGGCAGGTGATGGTTTCGTTTGCCGGGGCGAAGCAGGGCACAGCGAAAAGGTTCTTTTGTGTGATTTGGAGTTCGGCGGATGTTTTTCCAGGATTGTACGTTGAGAGTTCGTATACTAGTTATGCAGGGACGTATTCGTTGGATTGGGGACAGGGGAACTGGACATTGAGGAATAGTGGTATTCCGGCGGGCTATAATCCGGCATTTGTGGCGATGGCGCAGAATGATATTTCGACGGCTTACGTGGCGGGGCAGCAGAGCACGATTGATTATCCGATACTTTACAAGACGATCAATGGCGGGACGAACTGGCAAAACTCGTTATTGATTACGAATAATCTGAATGTGTTTACCGGTTGGGCGGGAGCGAGTGGGGACAGGGATTGGTCGTATGGGGCGGGAGCGTTGGGATTGGCAGTGGCGCCGAATGATTCGAGCAAGGTGGCTTATACAGATTTGGGCTTCGCGCATGTGAGCACGAATGGCGGTGCGTTTTGGAAGCAGGTTTATGTGAATGTGGCGGACCAGAACGCAACGAATGCGGTGACGCCGAAGGGAAAGTTTTATCACAGCATTGGACTGGAGAATACTTCGTGCTGGGGAGTGACGTGGTCGGATAGCAATCATATCGTCGCTGGATATTCGGATATTAAAGGGATCATCAGTGCGGATGGAGGGAATACGTGGGGTTTTGGATATACGGGGCACAATCAGAATTCGATGTACCGGTGCGTGAAGCATCCGGTAACGGGCGTGTTGTATGCAGGGACGTCGTCAATTCATGATATGTATCAAAGCACGCATCTGACCGACGCGACCATTGATGGCGGGGCGGGGTTGGTTCTGTTCTCCAGCAATCAAGGTGTGACGTGGCAGACGTTGTACAATGCTGGGCATCCGGTGATCTGGGTGGCGACGGACCCGAATAATGCGAACCGCCTTTATGCGAGTGTGATTCATAGCACCGCCGGTGGGATTTATGTTTCGAGCAATATTCAGAACGGGGCAGCATCGACGTGGAGCAAACTGGCTAATCCGCCACGGACGGAGGGGCATCCATTTAATATGCATGTGCTGAACGATGGCATTTTGGTTTGCACTTACTCAGGACGCAGGACGACGACGGCGTTTACCGCGAGTTCGGGTGTGTTTGTCAGCACCAATGCCGGGACGTCGTGGATTGATCGCAGCCATACCAACATGAGTTATTGGACGAAGGATTTGGTGATTGATCCGAATGATGCGACGCAGAACACGTGGTATGTGGGGGTGTTCAGCGGCTGGGGTGGGGCACCGAATGGGCTGGGCGGATTGTATCGGACGACGAATCGCGGGGTGAGCTGGACGCGGTTGAACAGTTTGGATCGGGTGACGTCATGCACAATCAATCCGCTGAATGCGAATGAGCTTTATTTGACGACGGAGACGCAGGGGCTTTGGGGTTCGACCAATATTACAGCGGGAAGTCCTTCGTTCTTCCAGGTGACGAGCTATCCATTCCGGCAGCCGGAGAGGATTTTCTTCAATCCTTACAAGCTTTCGGAGATGTGGGTGACGAGTTTTGGAAATGGGATCAAGGTAGCAAGCACGGTTTCGGCCGGGAGTTCGTTGCCTGGGACTTTGAAAGTGGATGCTTCGAGTTTGAAGCTGAATGGGAGTGTGAGTTTGGTTTTGCAACAGGGGACGCCGGGAGCGGCGTATGCGGTTTGGGCGTCAACGAACATGACGAACTGGACTTCAATTGGGACGAACAACGTGGGAGTGAATGGGGCGGTGCAGTTCAGTGACACGAATGCGGGAGGGTTCGGGCGGAGGTTCTATCGGAGTCAGGGGTTGTAGGGCGGGGTAATAGGGAAGTAACCACTAATGGACACGGTCTGTATATCCAAATCAGAACTGCAATAAAATAGCGAAAACCATTGATAAATCGATGCAAATTCGCCCTAACTCGTCACTATTTTCGGCAACTTTTGACTGCTTTCACTGACACTTTTACTGACACTTTTACTGACAGGTGCATGTTAATAGTATAAAAAAAAACTACTTTAAAGATCGTATAATGGTTGTTTTTGCTAGCTGGTGATTATGCCGAGTGCACGGGGCGGTTCCCTAAATTCATTGAGGGATCGCCCTTTTTTCATCTTTCAACTCGGCATTATTTCCACGAAGAAACGCAAAGAAAAGACTAATGCCAACGCAGCCCAATAGCGCCTCCGCAAAGTAATTAACCAAAGGCAACACCCAGATGTCCGGAATTGCCGGACTGATGGGCAATGGCAGAGACGGCGGCGCATAGAACAAATACCACCAAATCAACGTCACCACAGCAAAAAAGGAAGTGACCAGCAGCCATCGCTTGGAAGGACGCCGGCTCCAACGCAACTTGCCGCACGCGACCTGATATACCCGCCTGCCGGTGATGACGGTTAGAATCGTTCCGAAGACCAGAGTGATTCTTAGCACTAACCGGTTCAGCCCAATCGTGAAGCCACTTGCAGGCGGAGGATCGGTCACGGTTTGGCTCCTCATCGTCCGCCACCAAAGGGCATTCACGGCGCCATTGAACGGCCCGCCGAGCGCCGAATTGTTGGCGATGACAAAACCCTCCCGCTGGGTGGCGTCGAGGAGGAATTGAGCGTTCCAGCCTGGATTGGCTCCCGAATGCCCGAGTATCTTGTGTCCATCGATCCACGCCACACCATAACCGAGACCCGAACCATCCGAATTGGTTTGGATCTCCAGCATTTGCGCCACGCTTTCCGGCGTTAGAACTCCGCGTCCCACAGGTTCTGCGTGGGCACTCGGCACGGCGGCCGCGAGGAAGCGGGCAAAATCGGCAACACTGCAAACCTCACTGCCGATCGACTGACAAGCGAGTTGTCGATAACCGACCGGTTCCTGCAATTCTCCATAGGGCATCGGCGCAGCGACTTCAAGCTCCGGCGTCCATGTCCACTGCAGGGTATCGAGCTTCAGCGGCGCGGTCACTTCGCGGTGCATGAAGGACGCGAATGACTCACCCGAGACGTCTTCAATGATCATTTGCAGAATCACAAATCCGCCGCCGGAATACTCCCCCCGCGACCCGGGCTGCCATTTGATGAGGACAGCGCCGTTCACTTCACCGTTGAACATGGGAACCTGATTCCTGCCTTCCAGCATTTCTACCAAGTTGGGCAATCGACGGCGCTGGTTGTAATCCATGAAACCGTGGACCGTGAGGCCGGCGGTGTGGCTGAGCAGGCGGCGAATGGTCACGGCGTTGGGGTCGAACTGTGATGAACGAAGCTGCCAGCGTTTTAAATAACGGTTTGCCGGCGCATCCAGATCCACTTTTCCTTCTTCAACAAGACGCATGATGCCCCATGCCGTCAGAACCTTTCCGTTGGAACCGTGATTGAATACCAAGTCTGGTCGCATAAGCCCGTCCGTCGAAAGATTAGCACGCCCGAATGCCTTCGTCCAAACCACGTCGCCGTTTCTGATGCAAGATATCACGGCTCCTGGCACGCGGTATTTCTCTAACAACTCAGGCATCTGTGCGTTCAGTGCTGCGGCAAACCGATCGCTTGAATCGGCCCGACCAGATGATGAGATGCCGACGACCAAAGCTGAGACGAGAGCGGCGATCCATTTCAAACCGACTAAATGCCAGGCGTTCTTCCCTCGTTGCATGTGTTACTGGAAAGCATAGCGTTCGAATAATGTCGAGTAAAAGAATAAAAAGAGGCGATCCCTCAATGAATTTGAAGAAGCGCCCCGGCTATCCACGGCGCTTTTGAACGCCAGTGGTGGCGAAGTCTCAGCAAGTTCCAGCCAGTTTTGGCGAATTTTTTTACCATCCGCCCCATGACTGACAGTTTCGCTGACAGTGGCCGTCCATCCCTTCAAGAAACCCTGTGTTTGCAATGGTTTTAACAACTTAACCACGGATGGACACGAAGGCACACGAATAAAGGAGCGTTTTAGTCACTGATTAAACACAAAACAGATGGTTCCTTGTGCATTTGTGGCACGCGGGTACAATTTGATTCACCAAGCCTGCTTGAAAATTCGGTCACATATTGCGCGAGAAATCTGTGTATTCATTTGCATGGTAGCAGTTCTGTTTTCTTCTGCGGTGAAGGGGGCGGGGCCATATGGGACGGATAATGGGTGGGCGATTGATAATACTGGGACTGCTTTGCTGACGGCGGGTGTGGCGTCGAAGATGGTGCAGGGGGAGACGGGGTGGATACGGATCGAGATGCGGTTGATACCGGGGCACACGAATTGGGATGCGGCGATGCTGGGTTATTATGATAACGCGGTGAACAATGCGCGGAATGCGGGGTTGCAGGTGTTGTTGTTGATTGATGGAGGCTCGTGGCCGGGAAGTCAGACGGATTGGGAGGCGAACAGTTCGGAGAAGAATCCGGGTTCAAATGGCGATAATATTTACGTGGAAGGTTATGCCACGAATGCGGTGGTGCCGATCGTGCTGCATTTTCGGGATCGCGTGAAATATTACGAGTTGTGGAATGAGCCGAATGCCTGGACGACGAGTGTTGGCGTGGGCGGCACGTATCTTTATCCGTCGAATTATGGTTGGTTGCTGGCAAGGAGCTGGGAGTCGGTGCATATCACGCATCAGATCAATGATGTGACTTTATTTTCGGGCGGGGTGTTTGGTCATAGCATTGGCGGAATTTACAGCTACGGCAATGCCGGGGCGCAATACGTGGACGATACCTATAGTACCGGGACGAACACGACGAAGGGTGGAGCTTTTGCTTATGCCAAATCCAATTACAATGTGTATCCGTTGGATGGGGTTGGTGAGCATGTCTATATCGATCAGGGCGGGGTGGCATCGTCGCTGGAGTTTAGGCAATATGTGGATTGGGTGCGGCAGGCTTATACCAAATATGAAGGAGCCAGCACCCTGAAAAAGACGTTCATTACCGAAGTGGGCTGGCAGACCACCAACAGCATCCATACGAGCGGTGTTTCGCAGGAAATCCAGGAGACGAATTTGATTTCCACGTTCAGCGCGATCAAGGTGATTCCTTACGTGAAAATGGCGATCTGGTTTTATTGGCAGGACAATCCGGCGGGGAATATTTATTACGGGGTGAAGGATTCTTCGGGGAGTCCGAAGCTGTCGTATGTGGATTATCAGCACTCTGAGCAGTTTGAAGGGATTAATTCCAACGGGACAACGAATCAAAATATCCAGAGCTATTACTACAGCCATGGCCAGGCTGCGTTGGGGAATCCATTCGATAATGGGCATGGGGCGTATGTTTACGGTTTCTTTAATGGCTACGCACAGGACTTCGATGGAGGTTCGCATAAGACAGCAACGTTGATGACGTCGACAAATGGGACGATTGAGCTGAATGATCAGCATGGGTTGTGGAGTTTTTTTAAGACGAACAATGGGGCGGTGAATTATGGTTATTGGTTGAACAACGAGTTCACTTCGGGCAGTGGTACGAGGCAGGATTTCTCGCGGGGCTATATGACGTGGGATGCGGTGAACAAGGTGGTTTGGACGTTTGTGCGGCCGACGATGATTGCAACGCAAGCAGGGGACAAGTTGGTGATTTCGTGGAGTGGGACTTATACGCTGCAATCGGCGTCGGATGTTGCGGGCCCGTTTGTGGATGTGTCGGGGGCGGTTAGTCCGTATACGAATAACGCGGCCTTGGGGAGGCAGTTTTTTAGGTTGAGATGATTAAGAGGAGGTAACCGCAGATGGATGCGGATGGACGCGGATAAGGAGGGAAGTCAACGAATGTCGGTGATGTAAACAGTTAATCCACAGCTACGTAAAATAACATAACTAAATCTATTGACATTATGGAGATTTAAATTAATAGTGTTCTCGTAATCAACCCGTCCACGGGAGATCCAAATTTAACGTCGAGAAGAAAAGATAAAATTTTGTGATTTGCCCGAATTTTTTTGCCAACATTGGATGCGTTGCAATTTGCCTCTTGAGTGAGACTTCCTTCCTGTCCGCATCATCCTGCCGCGCTCCAAAGAATGCAGACCTCATCTGGCCGATGCGAAATCCAAGTTGGTCGATGATGCCAGCGGAGGTAACGGGATGAGTCAATTCGACATCGGGCGCATCTTGACACTGTGCTTAAGAAATAAAACCACAGTTCGGAAACTGAGGCATTTTAATCAACTTTTGTAAGATTAAGAACGGTAATTTTTATTGACCCGAAGTACTAACACATCCATCTTTATAGCCATGAACCCCAGATACTGGCTACGCCCCAGCATGTAGTGTCATGTGCCGTGGAGTCGTATAGCAACACATTGATAGCCATGTTATGAAAAAGCAGAAGCAGAAGCTCCATACCCACCGCACAGGTTTTACCTTGATTGAACTCCTGGTCGTTATTGCAATCATTGCCATTCTGGCCGGCCTTTTATTGCCGGCGTTGAGCAATGCCAAAATGGCGGCTTTGCGCACCCAATGCTTGAGTCAACAAAAGCAAATTGGCCTGGCCGCCCACATGTATTCCCTGGATAATAATGATTTCGCTGTGTTTCCAAACTGGGGCGGCCTGAATGCCGGCTGGCTCTATGCCCCCGTGGGAGGAAACCCACCTGCGCTTTCGAATCCGCCGGAAAATGCTTATCAGGGCGGTTTACTTTGGGCCTATGTGGGGAAGAACTGGCGGGTTTATCGCTGTCCGACTGAAAAGACCAATACCACAACTTTTGCTGCGCGTCTCGACAAGTTGTCCACCTATGTGATGAATGGGGCGAGCATGGGATATCATAAAACCCCACCGCTTCCGACGGTTCATAAAATGGGTTCCATGGCGCCTGCTTCGTATATGATGTGGGAGCCCAACGACGAGGATGCGGGTGTGTATAACGATGGTGCCAATCAACCCGACCAGTCGAATGGGCCGAGTCGCCGACATGTTAAAGGCTGTATTGTGCTTGGTTATGATGGGCGGTCGCAATTCATCAAATTTGAGACGTACCAGCAGGAAGAGGTTAAAAACGACACGGCAGGATCCCCGCCAACATTATTGTGGTGTGATCCTGATAGCAGGGGTGGATTGGGATGGACAGGTGATGTTAATCGTGGCTGTTCGTTGTGGACGAACTGAGCGGTAAGTTTTCAGTTTTCAGCGGTGATTGATTGTTCATGCTTTCTGAGGAGACTGGTGACGGTTTGCAAGATTGCGTGGCGGGTAGCCGGAAATATTTCCAAGGGACATTTGCCCGCGGTTCAGCGACGGCAAGGCGGTCGGCAAAATAAGGAAAATGTAGATTGTGCGGGCGGTGCCGCTTCGATTGCATGCGTTGAGTTGTTTGGAGTCACGGGCCGAAGCGGATTTATTTTTTGATCGGGAACTATAAACATTGCGGTCCGCTGGACCTTCGGAGATCGCAGTTTGTTCCTGAGTCTCGGCGGAGTGTTTCGAGAGCATGGTTGGTTTTGCAGGCAAAGAGGGGAACAGGACAAGGAGGCATGCATCTTTCCATGAACCTGACCGTGTTCAACGTCGCGGGTTGGTTCCTGGTTCTGATGACATTCTGGTTAGGAAAAAATCACGACAACATTACTTCAGGAATGCGTCCACTTGTTTTAGAAACTGGTCGGGTTGGTCGAGCATGATGAAGTGTAGGGAGTTGTCGATGCGGATCAGTTTTTTGTTGGGGAGGGAGGCGAAGCTTTTTTGATAGAGGTTGTCCACCATGGCTTGTGGAAAGCCAGTTGAGGAATCCCAAGGGTAGAGAATGGTTACGGGGATCTTTATTTGAGGCAATTGGGGGCGCATGTCGATGGTCATGAGTTCGTATAAGGCGCGAGCCACGACGGATTTGTCGGAAGCGACAGCCCAGGCGGCAGTGGTCTTGAGACCCTCCGGCGACTTGACCATGAAGCGCAGTACATTGGTTTGGCTTTGCGCGTAGTCTTTTTGAGTTTGGGCCAGGATGGTGTCGCGCATGGCAGCAGCACGGGGCTTGGCGTCCTCAACATTGTTGACACCGTTCAACACGCTGAAGAAGGGAAGTGAGTCTACAATCAAGAGTTTGCTGGCGTCTTCAGGACGTTGGGAGGCGAGCATTAAGGCCATCAATCCGCCGAGCGAATGACTGATCACTTTTGGGGCGGTCAGTTGGTTGGTTTTGATATAGGTGTTGATGGCATCGACAGTTGGCTGGACGACAGGTCCTTGGGCGTTCGCATTCGGAGGGGCACCGGCGAAGCCTGCGACTTGAATGATGTGGAGGCGGTAACGTCCTTCGAGGTGTTTGGCGATGGCGTCCCAGACGGCGTTGGAGGAGGCGAGGCCGGGAATCAGCACGATGTCCGGGCCGGTTCCACGTACTGTGACGGTGATTCGGTTCGTGATTGGTTCAGCGAGGGCAGCGGTGAAAATAAGCATAGTAAATGTCACCGTTAGAATAATTCTGAATACTGATTGGCGCATGGGAATTTTGTTTAGGGGTGACTTACATTTGTGGTTGTTGGGCGGAAGTGCATTCGTGCCAATTGGAACCCGTTGCGGGATGAGCATGGTTAGGCATAGGTGCGATTGATGCCGCGTGCGGGTGGGGAGAGAAACTGAAGCTGGAAAGTTCATGTTCAGAGTGACGGTGCTACGGTGACTAGCGGATAAGGATCGGTGCACCCGACTTGTTCGACTTTGAGTGCTTCAACTGTCGATTTGGAAGCGGCTTCATCTGTTCAGCGCCTTTCCTTTTATCAAATCTTTAACAGCATCACTTACAAAAAAATCATCATCCACTTCTCCCCCATAACGCACAATTTTCGCAGAGACGACCTTGTCGTCGATGAAATCCACAAAGAACTGCCGACCGGAGCTTCCCCACGCGATCTGCAAATCATAGGTAAGCCGCATCTTGTGCTCACCCACCGACGAACCTCTAGGCGATCCAATCTTCTGGACAACCTGTGCCTTAGTCATGCCTGCGGCGATGCGCTTTGCGTCGCTTGCGTAAACGTGGTAAGGGAGCGGGGCAAACCATGCACTTAAAAAAGTCCAGAGTATGCACGCTGCTGGTACAAGCGAGACGACGAACCCGGAGAAGATTACGAACCGATCTGAATGAGCGGCCTGCTTTGACTTCAGAAATCCGAGACCTAGTAGCGACAACAACAATGATGCTCCCGTAACAAATACTCCAATACCGCTGTCCATTTGCTCGATCAAATAAGCGCCTTTTGGCGGCATTACTGAGAGGACTGCCAGTCCGAGAAGGCACAGGAAGCACCCAAAAATCAGGAGGGCTAAGAGGTCCTTAGTTCTGAGCTTGGCTATCCTTAATAAACTCGGTGACATCATAGCGGCCTATTTGTCGAACGAGTCAAGCTCAGTGGATTCTGGCCACGGAATGCGTGGACTGTGGCTGGAGCGCGAGGGTTGGGAGATGTGGATTCTTTTCGCTTCGCGAAGTTCATAGGTGGTTCAGTGGATTCGGGCTTCGCCCTCGCCTTCAGCCTACGACCTTTTGATTCTACACAACAAGCCGAATTCCTTTCGTCCTACTTCGCGCTAATCTGGAATCTCAGCCTCGACAAGTTTTGCAAGCAGGATGAGTGATTCCTGCCACCCGAGGTAGCAAGCCTCAGGGGGAATGACATCGGGCACACCGTCTTGAACGATGTTCAGCTCAGTCCCGACGGATACCTTTTTGAGGGTGATTGTCACCTGCATTTCCCCTGGCAAGTTCGCGTCGTCGAATTTGTCCGAGTAGCGAATGCGTTCGTGCGGTACCAGTTCAAGATATGTTCCGCCAAAGGAGTGGCCGTGTCCGGTGGTAAAATTTGTGAACGACATTTTGTGGGAGCCACCGACCTTGGCTTCCAAGTGGTGAACCTTGCAGGTGAATCCGTTAGGTGGAAGCCATTTAGCCAATGCGTCGGCATCCAAGAATGCCCGATAGATTCGCTCTGGAGTCGCACGGAGCACTCGGTGAAGTCGGATAGTGTTTGTTCCCATAATTTTGTTTCCTCTCGATGGTGTTATTATGAGGTAACCACAAACGCCTGGCAATTTCTGATTGCCGTCTACGGATAAGAGCCAAGCTCGAAATTGGAGGCGTGACCGCAGATGGACGCCGATGAACGCAGATGGGGAACGATACGTCGAGTTTGCGTTTGTCGAGTAATCGGGGTTCCCAAAGCGATGGAAAGTTTGGGCGCATTTTCCCTCACCCCGGCCCTCTCCCATTGCAAGGGGAGAGGGGGAGAACGTCGGGTATTTTCTGGTTGGATTGGATTTGTCGCGTGATTCCCATCGTGGGTTGTTTTAGTAATGGAGGTCTTTCGCAGATCAACAGGCGCTATGCGGTTTTTCGACTTGTGTAGTTAGTGCCGTGTTCGAAAGAGATCATGGTGTGGCCGAATCCGGGATTGTTGCGGAGTCCAGGTGGTAGTGTCGTTACCAGTTCTTCGCGGCTTCTTCGGCGTCTTCCAACTCTTCTTTGCGACGCCAATAGCCGCATTGTTCGATGAGTTTGCGGGCTTCGATCAGAGAGGTTTTGTCACGGAAGAGGCGGGCGCGATGGAGGTGGATGTCTGCCATGTGGAGGCGCATGGGGCCGCGTTCGGCGATTTCCCAGGCTTCTTCTAAATCGGCGCGCGCGCCTTCGGCATCATTTTCAAGAAAGCGCAGAAGGGAGCGGGACAGAAGGCCGCTTGGAAGGTGATGTTGCTGGCCAGCACGACGGAGGCAGTCAACAGCAGTGGAAAGGTGTTGGTGAGGCACGATAAATCCCGATTCCAGTTTGCTAGTTGCTGAATTCTCGAGAGCCGCACGATAGAGTGAGGCACGCCCGAAAGTGAGATGGTCGAGAGCGATGTCGAGAAGTGAGTCGTTGGGGGCGCGCCAAGTAAGTATCCTTTGGCTTCTCTCCTCAACCTCGCGGCAACGTCCAATTAGCTGGAGCGTGGTTTTTTGTGTCCCATTGGTGATAATTTTCCAAGCAACTCTTTCAGCATCAACGTGGAGTAGATCGCAGTATTCGAAACTGGATAACGAATACAAGAGTGGATACTTAGGTTGGCGCTTCGCTTGCATGTCTTCGGCCTCTTTGAAGAGCGTTAGGGCGGTTGCTTGGTTGCCAGATTGATGAACGGCGTTGGCCCATGAAGTGGATGAACGGATTATTTGAAATGAATTTTTACTACGATTCGCAAAGTTGACGGATTGCTTAGAATCTCTCATTGCACCCATTATGTCGCCGAAACACATCTCGAGTTCGCTAACGTTAATGGCACATCTCGCTGCGTTCACCCAATCCTCTTGTTTTATTCGCATCTGTAAGCCGGCGCGCATCGGATCAAGAGCTTCAGTGAGACGGCCCAATGCCCTAAGTTGAAAAGAAGCCTGACTGTACAACCAAGCTTGGGCTACTTCGGTGAAATCTCCTGCAGGTTGACTCCACAGCTTATCGAAAAAATAAGAGACCACTGCTAAATCAGCTCCAATTGTTCCGAGTTTCATCATGCTATAGTGATCACGTCCTCTCGCGATCCGAGCCGCATAAACCTCATCACATGCTGCACGGGCCTGTCCTGCTTGGCAACCGTGAACGACAGCTTGATAGAGAGGTTGAAGATCCTCCACGGATGGTTGCGATTTATCTTCCGTTGTGTCGCGAAGATGCACGTAAAGTAGCCGATGGGCAGCACGCCAACCCACAAGATTCTTTTGTCGAATTGTTGCGGCGAAGTATTCGCGAATTAACGGGTGGGTATCGACTGTTGATTTGTCGCTTTGAATAAAAACTAGGCCAGCATCCTTGAGTGAGGAAAGGGTAAGATTCCAATCTTCTTCATCAAGATCGATTAGCGGTTTGGTCAAGTGCGCAATGCCAGGCCTTTGGCGAAGCACTTCCAAAAGTCTATTTTCTGCTGGGCGGTCGAAGAGACTGAGTGCACGAAGTACTGCGAGTTGGCGCAAGCCGACTTCGCCACCGGACGAAAGCCATGTTTCGTAGGCGGCCATGGCTTTGAAAGCGTGGCCGTTTTGGATGTTGGCATCTGCTTTCTCAAACCTGACCTGGGCGCGTCTGCGAATGTCACCTCCGTGCGCACGCACTAGGTAGTTGCCTAATATATTCAGGGTAAGAGCGTGGCCGTTGACATCGCAGCTGAGTTGTTGGCGTTCCGCAGTGGTTCCTTTTACGCCGAGCTTTTCCAATAACGCGTCACCAGCATCCTTGGAGAGATGTTCCAGTTTCCATTCTGGGGCCGTTGTGCTTCGAAAGGGAAGCAGGTCGGTGACTGTTTCGCGAGTGGTGACGATGCAGAGGCCGGGGCTATTTCGAGCCAGTCCTTTGAGCAACATCTCCACTGCCGGGTCTTTTAACTTGCCGCCCATTGGGCCGGGCGGATATTGCAATGGTTCCAAGCCGTCGAGCACCAAGAGAGTTCTTTCCTGGGCTACCAAGTGTGCGAGTCGTGCACCTTTGTCCCAAGGTGAGGCGTTGCTTCTAGCCATCTCGGGATCGCCAAAAGCTTCGAGTGCCTTGGCAATGAATACGTCGCCGGAGACACCTTGTTCTCGTGTTCCCTGGCTGTAAAATGACCAATCGAAAATACGCTTTGCTCCGCGACCGGCATCGGAAATGAGCCGGTTCATCCATTCAAAGATAAGCGAGGTTTTTCCCACTCCGCCGAATGCGACGAAAGTGGCCACGTTGATTTTTGGATTGTTCCAAGTGTCATCTAAACGTTTCAGTTCCTCATCACGGCCGAATAATTCCTCGGCACCATGGCGGAGATGAGTAGGAAAGATTTGAATTGGTGCTGCGGTCTGGGGGATGGGTTGAGGTTGAGCTGGAGGCTTGGGTGGTAGAACAGGGACAGTGCCAAGCGGTGGTTTTGGAACGCTTGGCTGGCGGGTAATGATTCGAAACAAATGCTCAAATCCGGAGTCTTCCAGCGCAAAGTTGCGGAGGCGGCAATGTGTCCAACCGCGAAGAATTTTAGGAACACTTGAGTCCGGTTCGTCATCAAAAAAGACTGGAATAAACCGTCTGTTGCCTTTGGCATCGTAAAGCTCGTCATCCATCAGACTGCCTTCCCAATAAACGCCTTTGCCTTTTTCAGGACGTTCATGACCTTCGATGCGGCGATAATACTCGGCAGTACAGACACAGAGGACATAGTCCGAACGCTCGGGACTCATTTGCTCTTTGCACCAGCGAGGCCAATCCACAATTTCCTCATTGTGGTATTGATCGAGTTCCACATCGATGCCGTGGTCTCTTCGCAGTGCTGTGCTGAGTGCCAACACTCGCTGGCAGTGTGCGGGAGAATCGTGACTGTAGCTGATAAAGGCTTTAATGGTCATTCCCTTTGAGTCCTTGGGATGGTTCGCGTTATGGACTACCAGATGGCGGGGAGTGAGCCAAGCGATTCTTCTACATCGAACCAAACTCTTATAACAAAACTGGCGTAGCGATTAAGCAAAAGTGGGTGGACTGTCGGTTTATCCTTGCTGCTGTGAGACAGGAAGACGTCGAATTTATGCTCCGTTGCACCCAGGGTTTCCATGTATGTAAGGCGATATCAGAGTTTTCTCTTGTGGGCAAGGCTATCGGCTCATTGGCCCAGAGTAGATGCAGTATTTTCTTCGATTTCTGAAATGGTAATGAATGGTGACGTGCAGGAGGGATGATGCTCGCGGGGCTCGCGCCGACTATGTCGGCAGAATGTGAATGTATTGAGGAACGGTTACCCTGGGTTCCACCAGGTTCCACCCAGGGCTGGTTTGGGACGCCCCCTTGGGGCTCCGGAGGGCTGCGGAAAGGGAGGAATTTGCGAGTGACGATGTTTGATTTTTGAGCGGAGAGGATGATGACGGTTAATATGGCGGCAGATTCAGGGTCAACCGGCCGATTTATTTACGATTTTTCGATGCATGATCGCGTAAAAGCCAGAGTTGGAGAATTAAATGCGTGAACCCTGCTCATTTGCGAATGGTTGGGTTTGTATGATGTTGGATAATAATTAGAGCGTTTTGTGTAAAATAGTTAGGTTGTATATAAAAAGAAAGCAAGATATGTATTGCCAAAGTGAGTATTAATGTGACAAAATGGGTTCCGACAATATGATTTAGGGTGATTCCTGCGAGGAGTGGGAGACGAAATCTGAGGATTTCGAGGCCTTGGATCGAGTTCCAGTTCTAATTCTAACAACCAAAACAA
>NZ_ABOX02000016.1 GCF_000172555.1 Pedosphaera parvula Ellin514 | reverse complement strand
GACTTTATAATCCATGAAGGAATTTGTTTCAGCACTTCTTCCACAGTCATTCCTTCACCACGGGCGATTTGCTCTTGAGCTTCACGAATGCCCGCTACCAACTCGATCTCCCGCGCGATTTGTTCATAGCTAGCCCCCTCGGGTAGTTTTTGAACCAATTCCAAAACATGTGCTTTCGCGGTCATAAGCATATTGTGCCAAAACATTGGTAAAGCGCAAGGTCCAGATACGCGCCAAGATTTGTACCAGCGTGGCGGTTTCCTGGATTTCTAGAATCGATTCCAAAATTAATTCCATTCGCTCATCACTCATTTTTGCCCCGTTGAAACAATAGTCTATGAGAGCTATCAGACTGTTCCAGCCGCCAGAATAATTGTGAATTGAACCAGTGAACAAATCCCTTGTTTCTCATTCGCCCCCTTCCAAAGCCATGCGGGCTCGACGACGGACATATTCTTCTTCGTCATCAGTAAAACGCTTCAGTAGTTCGATTGCTGGTTGAGAACGAATTCGTCCAAGTAAGACGGCTGACTGCCAACGAGCATCAGTATCAGAGGATTCCGTAGCCGCTTTGGCCACCTGCAGACCAATTTTTGGATATTTTTCCAGGATTTCCAAAACAGTTTCACATTCATTGTCCCGAGCGAGCACGTATAACAGGTCTTGGATTTCATCTGCAGCCTAAGTTGCATTAAGATTACCAGCTAACAACTGCTTAACGGCAGCGTACAGATCCTGCCAATGGTCATAGTAAGTTTCTAACTCGGCGGCGGCGGGTTTGGTGCAAATTCCCCAGGCTGTGAATTTTCCAATTTCTTCTTTAAGACATGGCATGGCCGAATAACTATGGGACCTTCTCTGTCTTATGCGTGCAGGCGATGTCCTTGTCCGGATCGATGCCCCACTTGCTTGCGATGAGTTCGTGGTCCTTGGTGATTTCCCAACGGTCCGGCAGCGCGGAACCGACATGCGCACGGTTCGCGCCCTTCAGTTCCATGCAATTCTTGTTATTGCCGATTTTAGCAATGTGCCTGATCTCGTCTTCGTTCAGCTTGATATCGGGCAGTGACGCCAGTTCATCGACCTTGGATTCAATCGATTTCGCCTTGTCGCCATGCTCCTGAATTAATGTCGGGATGACGCTTTTCACAGCCGGCTGCGACAGATTCCAAATGCAGGCGAGCTGCAGCATGGTGAGCTTATGGAAACGGGCAATCTCGCGCATCTGTTCCATCTTGGCCGTGCCGGCTTCCACCCAGCCCGCCGGACGGAACGTGCGATGATCGTGATGACCAAATTGATGCCCGGGCTTCACGTCGTCGTGGAATAGGCCGCCGTAATCCACCACGCGCGTGATCAGATTCACATCGTGCTTCACGGCGGATTCTAACACCATGCAACCAGGCCAGGGCTCAAGCGGATTCAAAATAATCATCGCCCAATCGAGCAGGGGACCGAACCGCTCAAACGCGATCAGCATATCCAATGTAAATCCATTGGCCGGCCCCGGCGCGATGCCCAGACGATCCGTCAGCCCGGCATCCTTGACCTTGTCCATGGCGCTCCAGACCTTGTCGCTGGTGTAGCCGATGAAGTCGGGATTGTGCAGCATCAGCAAATCGAACTTATTCGTCTTGCAGCGTGCCAGGGCCTTTTCCGTGGCCATACGCACATAACCTGCATATTCAGCCGGCGTCTGCGTGGCTGTGAAGCGTGGATAACCCTTGGAACCCGCCCGTTCGCCTTTGTAGAAATCATGGCCGATTGCCCCGATCAGGCAATAGGATTCCCGCGGCAGGCCGGTCAGCGCCCGGCCCAGCATCTCGTCCGCTGCGCCGTTGCCATAGACATCCGCCGTCATGAAGGTGCGGATGCCTTGCTTGTAGGCATGTTGAATCACCTCAACAAACCGTTCTTCACTCAGTGGCTCGCCAAAGTGCATGTAACGTCCGCCATTCCAAGTCCCGTATGCAGTGCGTGTCAGATCCATAAAATTCAAAATTTAAACTGCCATGGAAGCGTCTGTGCTTCCGCTGACAATCAACTCAACCCAATGAATTTACCACGTCGTGGCGGCATGAAAATAGTTTTTCCTGCGGCTTTAGCCTCAGGAACCTCCCACAGACAGCGATCTTCACAGGAAAGTCACCCGGGCTCCTTCGATTCGTAACGCACCTTTGGCAAATAGTTACCCAGCAGCAAACATAAATCTACAGCCTCTAACGGCATACGACCCCTCCAGGACGGCAAGGCCCTGGAGGGTTTTCTATTTGCGGGCAAGGCGCTTTCCAGTAACTTAAAAGTCATGTTCAAGCCGAGTGACTTGTTTGATTTGAGCCAGACAGAGCATGCCGCTCTGTTCGAGGGTTGCGAGTACGCCTGGGACGCGTTGAAAAAGCTCAAGGCTTACATCGACGCGAACGTAAAGGCATCCCCACACAAGCATGCCAATGCCCGTGTGTCGATCGGTGACCAGGTCATCATCGGCGAAGGTACCGTGATTGAAGATGGCGTCATGATCAAAGGGCCGGCAATTATCGGCAAAAACTGCGAAATACGCCATAACGCCTACATCCGCGAGCATGTCATCATCGGTGACAACTGTGTCATCGGCAATTCCTGCGAGTTCAAGCACTCCATGCTGTTCAACCACGGCACCGTTCCGCATTTCAGCTACGTGGGCGATTCCATCCTCGGCTACAAAGCCCACCTGGGTGCCGGGGTAAAGATTTCCAATGTCAAACTGATGCCCGGCAACGTCGCTGTCGAAAAAGATGGCCAACCTTTCGATACCGGCCTGCGCAAGTTCGGCGCTCTGCTTGGCGACCATACGGATATCGGCTGCAATTCCGTGCTTAATCCCGGCAGCATCGTCGGTCGTGGTTCAGTCATGTATCCGAATACCAATTGGCGTGGCGTTTTGCCTGCCAATATGATTGTGAAAAACAAGGCCGCACAGGAAATCATCGTGCGCCGTGTCCGAGGCTAGGATGCGCAGCACAGGAATGTTAACTTTAGCACGATGATCAGTATCATTGAGTCTCAACCCGGCGCTGCCGGCAGTGATTTGGTTGCGCAGGTCGAATCGATCTTCTCGCCGACCGGAATCCTGTCGCGGGCCAGTAATTTCGAATACCGCCCGCAGCAGCAGCGCATGGCGGTCGCGGTGGCCAAGGCTCTGGAGAACAAGGATCATCTCGTGGTGGAAGCGGGCACGGGCGTCGGAAAAAGTCTCGCTTATCTGATTCCTTCCATTCTTTACGCGATCGCCAGCAGCAAAAAGGCCGTCATCTCCACGCATACTATCAATCTGCAGGAGCAGCTCACGCAAAAGGATTTGCCGATGCTTGAGCAGGTGCTGCCGATCAAGTTCAGCTATACCATGCTGAAAGGGCGCGGCAACTATCTCTGTTCGCGGCGCCTCTTCAAGGCCATGCAGCAATCGAACAGTCTTTTTACTTCACCGGAGGAGGAAGAGCTCAAGCGCATCCATGAATGGTCGAAGACCACCAAGGACGGCAGCCTTTCTGATTTCGAAATCGAACCCGATCCCAAGGTTTGGTCGCACGTTTGTTCGGAGCGCGGACTTTGCTCGCCGAAAATGTGCGGGCATCAATCCGAGTTTGGCCAACAGAATGGCGTTTGTTTTTTCCAACGCGCCCGGCAACGCATCCTTTCCGCCGACGTCCTCGTGGTCAATCACACGTTGTTTTTCACATTGCTGGGTGGCATCGAAGAGGAAAATGAAGGCGGCGTGCTCTTCAAAAACGATTTTGTGGTTTTCGATGAAGCGCACCAAATGGAAAGCGTTGCTTCGAAACACATAGGCCTGAGTGTTTCCAGTGGGCAGATGCGTTATGCTTTACAACGACTCTGGAATCCACGCACGGAAAAGGGAATTTTAGCGACGTTACGTCAGGGCAAAACCGTAACCTTGGTGGCAGATTTGTTGCGGGAAGCCGATCATTTTTTTGGTGAGGTGGAGACTGCTTGCGAAGAGCTACGCAAAGCCCAGTCGGATCAAAATGCGGGGGAAAGCAACGCTGCCAGGGCAAAGCGCGCCTGGACCGAACTGCGCATCCGCAAACCGGAACTGGTGCAGGACAATGTCACGCTGCCCATTCAACGCCTCCGTGAAGCTGTCAGTGAACTCATCAAAATGACGGAGGACAAGGACACCGGCCAGGAATTGGTCGAGTGCAATCGCCGCCTTGCTGATTTGCGCGAAGAAGTCGCCATGTTCCTCAATCAGAGTGAAGAGGATTATGTCTATTGGGTCGAGCGCTCGGGTAAAACGCAGAAGAATTTCGCTTTGAATGCGGCGCCGGTCGATGTGGCGGAATTTTTGCGCCGGCGTCTGTTCGGCTGTGATACCAGCATCATCATGACCAGCGCCACGCTCTCAGTTTCCGAAAAGGATCTCGAAAGCGCGAAGGCCAAGGCCGCTGCTGCTGAGAAAAAGTCTGAACCGGAACGCCCCGCCCGATTCCAAAAGCGCAATGAATTTCCGGGACTGAATTATTTCGTTCGCCGCGTCGGTGCGCAGGAAGCGACTTTGCTCCAGGTTGGAACGCCTTTCCATTACGAAGAACAAATGAAATTATTCGTGGTGAATAAAATGCCCGACCCGCGTGACCAGGGTTATCGCGATGCGTTGATTCATTGGATCGAGCATTTCATCAAGATGACACATGGGAAGGCCTTCGTCCTGTTCACCAGTTACTCGCTGATGCAAGACGTGGCCGACCGCATGCAGCCCTTCTTCGACAAGCTCAAGCTGGAGGTTTATGTCCAGGGCACCGGCACACCTCGTTCCGTGATGCTTGAAAAATTCAAAGAGAACGTCGACTCCGTCCTCTTCGGCACCGACAGCTTCTGGCAAGGCGTCGATGTTCCCGGCGAAGCATTGTCGAACGTCATCATCACGCGACTGCCTTTTGCCGTGCCCGATCATCCGCTCATCGAAGCGCGCATCGAAAACATCGAAGCGCATGGAGGCAATCCGTTCAGTGAATTTTCACTTCCCGAAGCCATACTGAAATTCCGACAAGGCGTTGGCCGACTCATCCGCACCAAGACCGACAAAGGCATCGTGGTCGTTCTCGACAATCGCGTGCTCGTCAAGCGCTACGGCCAGGCATTCCTCGATGCCATGCCGAAGTGTCCGGTGGAAGTGATATAGATTTTTTCCCCATAGAATTTTTCTCGCGGAGAGCGATTCAGAGGAGTAATTTCCCATGAGTTGCTTTGCTGCAGCGTAAGGAGGGCATTCACCACTGCAGAGTTGGGATTTCCTTCCGGGTGGAAGGAGCGGGTGTTGGGTGTTATTTCGTGTGTTGCCCAATACCCGCTTAACTTTTATGGGCACAAAATCTTACTACCAAACTTCCACCGGCCCCTTGGGCACAGGAATATGCTGACGCTGTGCTACGGCGGGTTCCGGCTGCATAAATGAGGCGACCATCGGTGGCGGACGATAACTCGGTTTCAAATGGCCGTTTTCATCCAGGAATTGCAGACGCCATTTAATGTATCGATCCAAAATGTCATGGAACTCGGCGCGAGTGGAAACCAGCACGACTTTCTTATTGAACTCGTTGGCTGGCCCGAACCGCTTTGAATACCATGGTGCGACTTTGCGGAACATGCGGCAGCCGAGTGGTTCGCCGAAGACTTCGACCATCAAATCCAGGTGACGACACATGACCCGCACACGCTCTTCAAAGGCCGGCTCCGGCAACAGCTCACCCGTCTTGATATAGTGTTGCGTGTGGGCAAAAATCCATGGGTTGTAAAACGCGCCGCGTCCAATGCTCACACCTGCGCAGCCGGTTTCGTCGAACATCATTCTGGCGGCTTCAGGCGTCGTCACGTCGCCGTTGCCGATGACCGGAATCGATTTCACGGCTTGCACCACCGCACGGATGCCGTGCAACTTCACGGTTCCGGAAAAGCCCTGTTCACGCGTGCGACCATGCACGAAGATCGCAGTGATTCCCACATCCTCCAAGGCGCGCGCCAAATCCGGTGCGGTTAAATTGTCATCGTCCCACCCGAGGCGCATCTTCGCGGTGACTGGAATTTTCACGGCATCCACCATCCCCTTGACCAGGGCGGAGGTTTTATCCAGCTCCGTCATCATTGCCGATCCGCCGCCTACCTTGCAGACCTTGCGCACGGGACAACCCATGTTGATATCGATCGAAGAAATGCCAATTGACTCCAGAAAAACCGCCGCATCGCGCATCTCCTCCGGAACAGAGCCGAATAGCTGGACGGCGAGTGGCCGGTCCGCTGCATTGGTTTCGATGAGTTTGAAGGCCTTCGGGTTTTTCTCGAGTAGCGAACGGGCGTTGACCAGATCCGTGGTCGCCAGATCCAGCCCGCCAACTTCACGCAAAGCGAGCCGGAAAGGCAGGTTGGTGTAACCCGCCAGCGGCGAAAGGAACAGATTTGATTTAAGTGTCAACGACCCGAAACGCATCATTTCGGCCTAGTATAGCAGAACTCGCAGCAACGGGAAGAGCGTAAGCAACTGGTTACCCCCAGACTGTCATGTTCATGTAGGTGTGCCGGAATTCCGATGGCGTGGAAATTGCTAATCAGAACAAGAAAGCAGAAAGCAGCTTTTTCGGTGCTTAAGTGGATGCGATTGACCGGCTTGTTGATGCAATTGAGTATGACTGTAATCCACCCTAGGTCAAGTGTGGCAAAACGAGACACTCGAAGAGTCGAGTCGCTTTGATCTGCGGACGGGTGAAAACTGGCTGGGCACGAGTTTTGTAAAAGAAAGCGAGTTTTATATGAATAACGTTAAACTGGCTGGGTCTGGAAGCAGAATGCGCGGTGCGTTGTTTGTCCTGGGCTTGTTGTTTTGCCTGGCCGTTTCTCAAACAAGAGCCGTCGTGCTCGAAAACGGAATCGATCCTGCCAATATTGGTAAAGGAGATTGGATTTACGTTCTCTCAACCGCTACTTCTCAGCATGGTGGCCTGGACGGGTTGATGGCCTATGAGAAAAGCCAGGGGATGAACTATCTCATCGTCAAGGCAGGAGATGGTTCGGACCTTTATCCTCCCAGCAGTCCTCAATTCACCTCGAACGTTGTTGATAGCGCCCATGCGGCGGGTCTGAAAATCTTTGGCTACACCCGTTCATTCGGAACGAATATTCCGGGAGAACTTGCGATCATTACGAACGCAATCAGCCTGGGGGCGGACGGCTATGTTATCGATGCGGAGCAGGAATGGGAGAGTCAGATACTGCCTAACAACAACACCGCCGCATTGCAGTTGCTGCAGCCGATCAAGGCCGCCTTCCCCAACCGCTTTTTAGGTCATGCTCCGCAAATGTATATCCACTTTCACAGCTCGTTTCCCTACACCATGTTTGGCATCTATTGCGATGCGGCAATGCCTCAGGCTTATTGGAAGAGTTTTGGTATCACTCCCACCCAGTGCATAACCGACCTGGGCACAGACTGGCGAAACTGGCAGAACAGCCTGACTGGCACGAACCGAAACGCCATCAAGCCGATTGCTCCAGTGGCTCAAGGCTATACTCCTGGAACCGACCCTGTGACGGCGGCGGAGATCACTGAGTTTTGCAATGCCATGAAAACTGCAGTGAACCCTGCTACGGCTGGTGGCTACAAGCCGCTTAATTACTTTCGATCAGAATTGCATAGCGCAGAAATCTGGGACGCCATGCGCACGAACAGCATTGGCGACCCGCAACCAGTTGCTCCGTTTGTTTATCATGTGCAGGCGACCAACATTGCCGAGACCTCCGCTACGATTGCCTGGGTTACGGATACAGACGCGGACAGCATTTTGGATTATGGCCATGGTGCGGGATTTTCGAATTCGATTACAAACTCCACCCTGGTCACCAGCCACTCGATTGTCATTAGCGGCCTCACGCAGACAAACAGTTATCATTTTCGTGTTCGATCCAAGGCTGGCGGCAGTACCAATGTCACATACTCGGGAGATTTCACTTTCACCACCAGGATTGCAGGCTTTGTGCCCGATATCATCGTTGATAACACAAACGCCGTAGTGGTGGGTTCCTGGACCACCGGGACAAGTTCAGCTGATCGATATGGTGCCGATTATCGTTTCCGTGGCGTTGGTACCGGCGCCAATTTTCTGGTCTACAACCCCACCATTACGCAGGCCGGACTTTACCAGATTTTTGAAACCCATCCGCAAGGAAGCAATCGATCAACAAATGCTCCTTATGTAATTACCTACTATGGCGGAGTTCAGACGAATTATGTGAACCAGCAGGTTGGTGGCGGCTTGGTCGGAGGCACATTTAATTCACTCGCGACTGTTTATTTCCAAGCGGGAACAAACGGCAGTGTAAAGATTACCGATGCCTTCACCAGCACTAACGGCCTGCAAGTGATAGCCGATGCGCTCAAGTTTGTATATGTCGGCCAACCCACGCCTCCCAATATCACGGCCCAGCCACAGGGACAAACTGTAAACCCCGGCTCCACTGTGACGTTTGCAGTAATTGCTTCGGGACTGGCGCCGCTCACCTATCAGTGGCAGTTCAATGGAGGCGATATTCCTGGCGCCACCTCGGCCTCCTATCTGCTGGCAAATGCCCAGGTGGCGGATGCTGGGATTTACACGGTGGTAGTAAGCAATCCAGGCGGTGACACGGAAAGTGCCAATGCAGTGCTAAATGTAAACGCAGCTCCATCCATCAGCGCGCAACCGGCCAGCCAGACCGTCAATCCAGGCGACCCCACCTCTTTCACCGTGACTGCCACAGGATATCCGGCTCCCACATTCCAGTGGTGGTTCGCAGGCGCTCCGATTGCAGCCGCGACAGATAGCACCTATGTGCTGGCGAGTGTGCAGCCAAACCAGGCCGGCAATTACTGGGCGGTGGTTTCCAACTCAAGTGGCAGCGTGACGAGTTCCATTGTGAGTCTGTCGGTCAACATTCCTGTGGCCATTACCACGCAGCCGATCAGCCAGAGTGTAATGATTGGCAACGTTGCCACCTTCAGCGTGACCGCCACCGGATCTCCCGCCCCGACATTTCAATGGTGGTTTGCAGGCGCTCCCATTGCGACTGCGACAGATAGCTTCTATGCGCTGGCCGGTGTGCAGCCCAACGAGGCCGGCAATTACTGGGTGGTGGTTTCCAACTCCAGCGGCAGTGTGACCAGCTCCATCGTGAGTCTGTCCGTCAATATTCCAGCAGCCATTGCCACACAACCAATCAGCCAGAGTGTTACCATCGGCAGCAATGCGACCTTCAGCGTGACCGCCACCGGAACTCCGGCTCCGACATTCCAGTGGTGGTTTGCAGGCGCTCCCATTGCGACTGCGACAGATAGCTACTATGCGCTGCTCCATGTGCAGCCCAACCAGGCAGGCAATTACTGGGCCGTGGTTTCCAACTCGAGCGGCAGCGTGACGAGCTCCATCGTGAGCCTGTCCGTCAATATTCCTGCGGCCATTACCACGCAACCAATCAGCCAGAGCGTTACCATTGGCAGCAATGCCACCTTCAGCGTGACCGCCACCGGGACTCCCGCTCCCACATATCAGTGGTGGTTTGCAGGTGCTCCTATTGCGACTGCGACAGATAGCAGCTATGCGCTGGCCAGTGTGCAGCCCGACCAGGCTGGTGAATACTTGGTAGTGGTGTCCAACTCGAGCGGCAGTGTGACCAGTTCCATCGTGAGTCTAGCTGTCAATATTCCAGCGGCCATTACCACGCAACCAATCAGCCAGAGCGTTACCATGGGCGGCAATGCCACCTTCAGCGTGACTGCCACCGGATCTCCCGCCCCCACATATCAGTGGTGGTTTGCGGGTGCTCCCATTGCCACCGCAACCGATAGCACCAATGTGTTGGCCAATGTGCAACCCAACCAGGCCGGTGATTACTGGGTGGTAGTTTCGAATTCGAGTGGCAGTGTGACGAGTTCCATTGTGAGCCTCTCAGTCAATATTCCTCCAAGCATCACCACGCAGCCAATCAGCCAGAGTGTCACCATGGGCAGCAATGCCACCTTCAGCGTGACTGCGATCGGAACTCCCGCTCCGACATTTCAGTGGTGGTTTGCAGGTACACCCATTGTGGGAGCCACGCAGAGCACCTACACTCGAGTCAGTGTGCAAACCAACCAGCTGGGCAATTACTGGGTGGTAGTTAGCAACACCAGTGGCAGCGTGACGAGCTCCATTGTGAGTCTATCCGTTAATGTTGCTCCTCGGATTACCACGCAGCCGGTCAGCCAGACCGTCATCGTGGGCAGTAATGCAACTTTCAGCGTGACCGCCACCGGATCTCCGGCTCCCGCATTTCAATGGTGGTTTGCGGGTGCTCCTATTGCGGCGGCCACGCAGAGCACCTACACCCGAGCCAATGTGCAAACCAACCAGGCGGGTAATTACTGGGTGGTGGTTGGCAACACCAGCGGTAGCGTGACGAGCTCCATTGTGAGTTTGTCTGTGAATATTCCTCCAAGCATCACCTCGCAACCGATCAGCCAGAGTGTCACCCCTGGCCACAATGCAACCTTCAGCGTAGTTGCCACCGGAACTCCTGCCCCGACATTTCAATGGTGGTTCGCCGGCACTCCCATTAGCGGTGCCACGCGGAGCGCCTACACCCGATACAATGTGCAAACCAGCCAGGTGGGTAATTACTGGGTGGTGGTTAGCAACCCGATCGGTAGCGTGACGAGCTCCATCGTGAGTCTATCTCTCAATATTGCACCCCATATTACCACACAGCCTAAAAACCAGACTACCACCGTTGGCAATAATGCAACTTTCAGCGTGACCGCCACCGGATCTCCGGCCCCGACATATCAGTGGTGGTTCGCCGGTACTCCCATTGCGGCCGCCACGCAGAGCACCTATGCGCTGGCTAATGTGCAAACCAGCCAGGCGGGTAAGTATTGGGTGGTGGTTAGTAACTCGAGCGGCAGCGTGACGAGCTACATCGTGAGTCTATCCGTCAAGAATCCTCCCAATACTCCTCCAAGCATCACCACGCAACCAATCAACCAGAGTGTCACCATTGGCAGCAATGCCACCTTAAGCGTGACCGCCACCGGATCTCCGGCCCCGACATATCAGTGGTGGTTCGCGGGTACTCCCATTGCGGCTGCGACAAATAGCAGCTACGCGCAGGCCAGTGTGCAAACCAACCAGGCGGGTAGTTACTGGGTGGTGGTTAGCAACTCGAGCGGCAGTATGACAAGCTCCATCGTAAGTCTGTCCGTCAATATTCCTCCGACTATTACCACGCAGCCAATCAGTCAGAGTGTCACCATTGGCAGCAATGCCACCTTCAGCGTGACCGCCACCGGCACGGCACCGTCGAAGTATCAATGGAGCTTCAATGGGTCGCCAATCCTTGACGCCACCGGCAGCAGCTACACCGTTTTGAGCGCCCAAACAAACAACGCGGGGAGTTATTCCGTGGTGATAACCAACGTGGCAGGTTCCATCACCAGCTCCAATGCCCAACTCACCATCAAAGCACTGCAACCAGCACAATTTCAGCTGATCAGTGTGTTGCCAGACGGGCGGGCGCACTTGATCATCACTGGCCAACCCGGCGCTAGTTACGCAATCGAGGGGTCATCCAATCTCGTCGATTGGTTGGAATTGATGACCGTGGTGAATACCAATGGAACGATCGATGTCATCTATAACTCGGCATCCAATGGAACGCTGCACTTTTACCGCGCCCGGCAGTAGCTTTATTCCCACAGGGGACCGATAGGTTCCAGATTGGCGTTTGAGGAATAATGCCTCTAAGTGAAGTTGGGAAATTTTTTGCAAGAAAGGCCATTCAACCAGCTTGCGAATGGCTTTTTCAAACCGTCATTCCCGCCCAGCTTTTACTCCTTTCGCCTGGGGCCAAACCGGGGACCTCTTAAGGCCCGTAGGGTCGGCATGGTTATAGGATCAATCCCAAAAGAATTGCCCGCTTCGGCCCACGATTCCAAATAATTCAACCCATGCAATCGAAGCGGAACGCACCAGCGCATCGCCACATTATTCTTGCCAATATTTTACTCACCTCACTTAGTTTAAAATCACAAGGCGTTCATTCTGCTGGTGGCTGTGGTTCAGCTCTTCCTGGTGAGCACTCCTGCGCGTGCGGTGATTCGCGACGGCGGCGGCAATCCTTCATACTTCGGCAAGGGCAATTGGATCTACTACATGTATGATGCGACGAATATGCTGGGGGGGATGTTGCCACAGTAACCAATTGGAATCTTTACGGCGTCGACCATCTCTTTGACCAGTGCGGAGGTTTTATCCAGTTCCGTCATCATTGCCTAGCCGTCGCCAACTTTGCAAACCTTGCGCACGGGACAACCCATGTTGATATCGATCGAAGAAATGCCAATTGATTCCAGATATATCGCCGCATCGCGCATCTCCTCCGGAACAGAACCGAAAATTTGAACGGCGAGCGGCCGATCCGCAGCAGTCGTTTCAATCAGCTTGAATGCCTTGGGATTTTTTTCAGCAGCGAGCGGGCATTGACCAAATCGGTGGTCGCCAGATCCAGCCCACCAACGTCACGCAAAGCGACGCGGAAAGGCAGGTTGGTGTAACTCGCCAGCGGCGAAAGGAACAGATTTGAGTTAAGTGTCAACGACTCGAAACGCATCATTCCAACTTTTTATAACGGAACTTGGGCGACGGGAAAAATGTCGAGCGACTTGACGCCACCGATCGGCATTTTCATGTAGGTGTACAGCAATGCAAATGGCTTGGAATTTGCTCAATCAACAATTGGAAAAACCGTCGCTGAGTGCAGAGGAAAAGTGAGTTTGTCCGGTTTCGGTACAAACGAGACAGTTGTAAATAAATAGTGTCTCAAAGTGATGCACTCCAAAGGTAATTTTTCGCGCTTTTGCCGGTAAGGGAAGACTGGCAGAAGCGTGAGTGAAAAAGAAAAAAGAGAAGAAGAAAAAAAGAAGAGTGAATATGACTGACGTTAAATTGGGTGGGTGTGGCAGCAGAATGCGAGGCGTGTTGTTTGTCCTGGGTTTATTGTTTGCCCTGGCAACTTCTGAAACCAGAGCCGTGGTTCTGGAGAACGGGATTGATCCCGCCAACCTGGGGAAGGGAGATTGGATTTACATCCTCTCAAACGCTACTTCTCAGCATGGTGGCCTGGACGGGTTGATGGCTTACGAGAAAAGCCAGGGGGTGAATTATCTCATCCTCAAGGCAGGAGATGGTTCGGACCTTTATCCCTCCAGCGCCAGTCCTCAATTCGCCTCAAACGTTGTTGATAGCGCCCATGCGGCGGGTCTGAAAATTTTTGGCTACACCCGTTCATTCGGAACGAATATTCCGGGAGAACTTGCGATCATTACGAACGCAATCAGTCTGGGGGCGGACGGCTATGTTATTGATGCGGAGCAGGAATGGGAGAGCCAGATACTGCCTAATAACGACACTGCTGCATTGCAGTTGCTGCAGCCGATCAAGGCTGCCTTTCCCAACCGGTTCCTGGGTTATTCTCCGCAAATGTATATCCACTTTCACAGCACGTTTCCGTACTCCAAATTCGGCATCTATTCTGATGCAGCAATGCCCCAGGCTTATTGGAAGAGTTTCGACATTACCCCCACCCAGTGTTTGAGTGATCTGGCAACGGAATGGCAAAACTGGCAGAACAGCCTGACCGGCACGAACCGAAACGCCATCAAGCCGATTGCTCCAGTGGCTCAAGGCTATACTCCTGGAACTGACCCTGTGACGGCGGCGGAAATCACTGAGTTTTGCAATTTCGCAAAAATCGGAGCGAGCCCTATAACCGCAGGTATCAAGTCGATTAATTACTTTCGCTCAGAATTGCATGCTACAGAAATGTGGGATGCCATACGCACGAACAGCATCGGAGACAAGCAACCGGTTGCTCCGTTTGTTTATCGTGTGCAGGCGACCAACATTACCGATACTTCCGCTACGATTACCTGGGTTTCTGATTCAAACGCGGACAGCATTGTGGATTATGGTCGTGGTCCAGCATATTCGAATTCAAGTTCTAATTCCATACTGTCGACCAGCCACACAATGATTATTAGCGGTCTGACACAAACCAATCTTTATCACTTCCGTGTCCGGTCGAAACTTGGCAGCAGCACCAATGTCACCTATTCGGGAGATTTCACTTTCACCACCAGGATTGCAGGCTTCGTGCCCGATATCATTCTTGATAACACAAACGCCGCGGTGGTTGGCACCTGGACCACCGGGACAAGTTCAACCGATCGATATGGTGCCGATTATCGGTCCCGTGGCGTTGGTACCGGCGCCAATTTTCTGGTCTACAACCCCAGCATTACGCAGGCCGGACTTTACCAAATTTTCGAAACCCATCCGCAGGGAAGCAATCGATCAACGAATACTCCACATATAGTTACTTTCTTCGGTGGGGTGGCCACCAATTTTGTGAATCAGGCGGTGGGCGGTGGTGTGGTTGGTGGTAAATTTAATTCGCTCACAACCGTTTACTTCCAGGCGGGAACAAACGGCAGTGTAAAGATTACCGATGCCTTCACCAGCACTAACGGCCTGCAGGTCATGGCTGATGCGATCAAGTTCGTGTACGTGGGGCAGCCTGCACCTCCCAACATCACTGCCCAGCCCATTGGAACGACTGTGAGCCCCGGTTCCAGTGTAACGTTTGCGGCGGCTGCTTCGGGACTGGCTCCACTGGCCTATCAATGGCAATTGAACGGGGATAATATTCCCGGTGCCACCAATGCAACGCATGTGCGCGCGAATGTGCAGGTGGCGGATGCGGGGACTTACACCGTGGTGGCAAGCAATCCTGGTGGCAGTACAGAAAGTATCGATGCCATCCTGAACGTAACGGCTGCTCCATCCATCACCGGGCAACCGGTCAGCCTGGTCGTAAATCCAGGCGATCCTGCCTCTTTCACCGTGGCCGCCAGCGGATCTCCGGCTCCCACATTCCAGTGGTGGTTCGCAGGAGCGCCAATTGCAGACGCAACCGATAGCACGTTTGCGCTGACGAGTGCGCAATCCAACCAGGCAGGCAATTATTGGGTGGTGGCATCCAATGCTGCAGGGAGTGTGACGAGCTCGATTGTGAGTTTAACCGTTACTACTCCTCCAGCTATTGCCGCGCAGCCGATAAGCCAGATTGTCACGAATGGCGATAATGTGATCTTCAGTGTGGTGGCGATCGGCACGGTACCGCTGAGCTATCAATGGACTTTCAATGGGGCATCGATCTTTGGTGCGACGAATAGCAGCTTGCCCATAGTAAATGCACAGGCGAATAACGCAGGGACTTATGCCGTGGTGGTGTCCAACGTTGCCGGAAGTGTGACCAGCTCGAATGCGAGTTTGACGGTTAATATTCCTGCTGGCTTCGTGGCCGATATCATTGTTGATAACACGAATGCAACTGTCGTTGGCGCGTGGAGCACCAATGCCACTGCAACGGATCGATTTGGTGCCGATTATCGTTTCCGCACAGTTGGTACCGGAGCCAATTCTCTGCTTTACAAGCCAACAATTATCCAGGCCGGGCTTTACCAGATTTTTGAAACCCATCCGCAGGGAAGCAATCGATCAACGAATACTCCACATATAATTACTTTCTCTGGTGGTGTGCTCACCAATTTTGTGAATCAGGCGGTGGGCGGTGGTGTGGCGGGTGGCAAATTTAATCCGCTCACAACCGTTTACTTCCAGGCGGGAACAAACGGCAGTGTAAAGATTAGCGACGCTTCCCCCATCGCGAATGGGCTGCAAGTCATGGCTGATGCGATCAAGTTCGTGTACGTGGGACAGCCTGCACCTCCCACCATCACATCCCAGCCACTGGGAGGGACTGTGAACCCGGGGACCAATGTGGTGTTTACGGTGACAGCTTCAGGGACCGCGCCACTGACCTATCAATGGCAATTCAATGGGAATAACATTCCCGGTGCGACTAATGCCACCTATGTACGCTCAAATGTGCAGCTCGCGGATGCGGGGACTTACACTGTGCTGGTGAGCAATCCAGGCGGCAGCACACAAAGTGCCGATGCAGTGCTAAATCTAAACGCCGCTCCATCCATCACCGGGCAACCGGTCAGCCTGGTCGTAAATCCAGGCGATCCTGCCTCTTTCACCGTGGCCGCCGATGGATCTCCGGCTGCCACATTCCAGTGGTGGTTCGCAGGAGCGCCAATTGCAGACGCAACCGATAGCACGTTTGCGCTGGCGAGTGCCCAACCGAACCAGTCAGGCAATTATTGGGTGGTGGCATCCAATGCTGCCGGGAGTGTGACGAGCTCGATTGTGAGTCTGACTGTTAATATTCCGGCTGGTATTGCCCAGCAGCCAGTAAGTCAGAGTGTGACCCTTGGTGGCAATGCGACCTTCAGCGTGACTGCCACAGGCACAGCGCCGCTAGGTTATCAATGGACTTTCAATGGAGCGCCAATCATTGGTGCCAGTGCCAGCAGCTACACCATATTGAATGCCCAAACCAACAAGGCGGGCAGTTACGCCGTGGTGGTATCCAATGTTGCGGGAACTGTAACGAGCTCGACTGTGAGTCTGACTGTTAATATTCCGGCTGGCATCGCCCAGCAGCCAGTAAGTCAGAGTGTGACCCTTGGCGGCAATGCGACCTTCAGCGTGACAGCCACCGGCACAGCGCCGTTGGGCTATCAATGGAGTTTCAATGGAGCACCGATCTTTGGTGCGACCGACAGCAGCTACACAATATTGAATGCACAAACCAACAACGCTGGCAGCTATGCAGTGTTGGTATCCAATGTTGCGGGAACTGTAACGAGCTCGACTGTGAGCCTGGCCGTCAATATTCCTCCCAGCATCGACCTGCCGCCAGTAAGCCAGAGTGTCACGATTGGCAGCAATGCAGTCTTCAGCGTGACGGCCACGGGCACGGCACCGATGGGCTATCAATGGATTTTTGACGGGGCACCGATTAGTTCCGCCACCGACAGCAGCTACAGTGTATTGAATGCGCAAACAAATAATGCAGGCAGTTATGCCGTGGTTGTATCGAATGTTGCCGGAAGTGTGACGAGCTCGATTGTGAGTCTGACCGTTAATATTCCTCCAGACATTTCGCAACAGCCAGTGAGCCAGACTGTCACCATGGGCGGCAATACCACCTTCAGCGTGGCAGCGACCGGCGCTCCCGCTCCCACATTCCAGTGGTGGTTCGCGGGTGCTCCCATTGCCACCGCAACCGATAGCACCAATATGCTGGTCAATGTGCAACCCAACCAGGCCGGTGATTACTGGGTGGTGGCATCCAACGTTGCTGGGAGTGTAACGAGCTCGATTGTGAGTTTAATTGTCAATATTCCTGCTGGCATCGCCCAGCAGCCAATCAGCCAGAGTGTGACCCTTGGTGGCAATGCGACCTTCAGCGTGACTGCCACAGGCACGGCGCCGCTAGGTTATCAATGGACTTTCAATGGGTTGCCAATCGCTGGCGCGACCGATAGCAGCTTGACCATGGTAAATGTGCAAACGGATAATGCGGGCAGTTACGCCGTGGTGGTATCCAATGTTGCCGGCAGTGTAACGAGCTCGATTGCCAGCCTGGCCGTCAATATTCCTCCAAGCATTACCCAGCAGCCCATAAGTCATGGAGTCACGATCGGCAGCAATGCGACCTTCAGCGTGACGGCCACCGGCACAGCGCCGTTGGGCTATCAATGGAGTTTCAATGGAGCGCCGATCTTTGGTGCGACCGACAGCAGCTACACCATAGTGAATGCCCAAACCAACAACGCTGGCAGCTATGCAGTGTTGGTATCCAATGTGGCGGG
This sequence comes from Pedosphaera parvula Ellin514, assembly GCF_000172555.1. Classification (NCBI taxonomy): domain Bacteria; kingdom Pseudomonadati; phylum Verrucomicrobiota; class Pedosphaerae; order Pedosphaerales; family Pedosphaeraceae; genus Pedosphaera; species Pedosphaera parvula. The sequence goes on along the minus strand of NZ_ABOX02000016.1, from coordinate 112,213 downwards.
AACTGTAACGAGCTCGACTGTCAGTCTGGCCGTCAATATTCCTCCCAGCATCGACCTGCCGCCAGTAAGCCAGAGTGTTACGATCGGCAGCAATGCAGTCTTCAGCGTGACGGCCACGGGCACGGCACCGATGGGTTATCAATGGATTTTTGACGGGGCACCGATTAGTTCCGCCACCGATAGCAGCTACAGTGTATTGAATGCGCAAACAAATAATGCAGGCAGTTACGCCGTGGTGGTAGCGAATGTTGCCGGAAGTGTGACGAGCTCGATTGTGAGTCTGACCATCAATATACCCCCGAGCATTACACAGGAGCCTGTAAGCCAGATTGTTACTGTAGGCAACAATGCAACCTTCACCGTGGCTGCCGATGGATCTCCCGCCCCCACATTCCAGTGGTGGTTCGCAGGTGCTCCGATTGCGGACGCCACACAGAGCAGCTTTGCACTGGCCAATGCGCAACCCAACCAGGCAGGCGAGTATTGGCTGGTGGCATCCAACGTTGCGGGGAGCGTGACGAGCTCAATTGTGAGTCTGACTGTTAATATTCCGGCTGGTATTGACCAGCAGCCAATCAGCCAGAGTGTAACCATTGGTGGCAATGCGACCTTCAGCGTGACTGCCACGGGCACGGCGCCGCTGAATTATCAATGGAGCTTTAACGGGTTACCAATCCCTGGCGCTACCGACAGCAGCTACAGTGTATTGAATGCGCAGACAAGTAATGCGGGCAGTTACGCCGTGGTGGTATCCAATGTTGCCGGAAGCGTGGTGAGCTCAATTGTGAGTCTGGCCGTCAATATTCCTCCAAGCATTACGCAGCAGCCGGTCAGCCAGACTATCATCAAGGGCAGTACTGCCACCTTCAGCGTGACGACCACCGGCACAGCCCCGATGGGCTATCAATGGAGATTCAATGGTTTACCAATCGCTGGCGCTACCGACAGCAGCTACAGTGTATTGAATGCGCAAACAACTAATGCGGGCAGTTACGCTGTGGTGGTATCCAACGTTGCCGGGAGCGTGACAAGTTCGACTGTGAGTCTGGTTGTCAATGTTCCTCCGAGCATTACTCAGCAGCCAATAAGCCAGGCTGTTATCATAAACGGCGATGTCACCTTCAGTGTGACGGCCACCGGCACGGCGCTGATGGGTTATCAATGGAGCTTCAACGGATCGCCAATTCCTGGTGCCACCGCCAGCAGCTACACCGTTTCAAAGGTCAAAAAGAAAGATACAGGCAGCTACTCAGTGGTGATAAGCAACGTGGCAGGTTCCATTACCAGTGCCAATGCGGAGCTCACAATCGCGAAGAAGAATCAGGCAGATGTTCAAATGATGAGCGTGTTGCCAGACACGCGGGTGCACTTAACCATCGCAGGCACCCCGGGCGTTACTTACATGATCGAGGGATCATCCGACCTGGTGAAGTGGGTGGAGTTGGGGGCCGTGGTGAGCACAAACGGAACGATCGACCTCAGCGATACTGCAGCATCCAATCCGTCGGTGAACTTTTTCAGAACCCGACAGATGGCAGAACCAGCGACCGAGGCCAAATAGCTGGGAGAATGGGACGACCTGGATTAGGGAGGGTCCAAGCAGTGACGCTTGGACCCTCCTTTCCTCTGTACATAAGTCCAACCACCATCGAATGGAGAAACATTGTATTCAGGTGGGGTTATAGTACTTATGTCTTTCTCGCAGGTTGTTCACATTGACAGCCATAACGATCGTGTCGTTCCTGGTTATCAGGCCCGCATTTGCGGTCCTCCGCGATGACGGCATCGACCCGGCAAACCTTGGGAAGGGCGAGTGGGATTATTTCATGAGCTCCGCCACCAATAACCTCGGTGGAAATCTTGCCAGTGTAACCAACGAAACGAGCCTGATGTTGTGTTACGAGAGCCTGGGAATTCATTACCTCATCGTCAAGGCCGGCAAGGGTGAGGCAGACTTCAGTGGGGGGTTATAGTTCTCCTGAATTCACCGCGACACTGGTCAATCATGCCCATGCAGCGGGCATTTTGATTTTTGGTTACACACACTCGGATGGCATCGACATACCGAGTGAAATCGCTCCCGCTTCTTCTATTTTCAATAAAGGGGCGGACGGTTTCGTTTTTTGATGCCGAGGGTGAATGGGAAAGCCGGAAACTGGCCAACAATGCCGCTCGGGCATGGCAGCTTTGCTCCACCGTTCGGTCCCACTGGCCGACCAAATTCCTTGCCCATGCGCCTGTTCACATCATTAAAACGCGGCCATTCTTCCTCTCCGTATAGGGAATTTGGCTATTGGTGCGAGGCGGTGATGCCGCAAATTATCATTGTCAACCTCCGGCCTGGAAGGGGCGTCCAGTGCCTGCATTAATTGCTCAAATGTGAATTTGAGCGGTTGGCAAAACTCTTTTGTCGGCAAATCGACTCACATGAACGGCACGACCTATTACTGGACCAACGCCACCAAACCGCTGGCGTCGACCAATGATGTTTATGGGCCACTTACCGGCCAAACCTTGGCCGAAGGTTCGTACAACAACTGGTACCGGACAAGGCTGTAATGGAATTCATTGATTAGCCAGCAGCGGATCCCACGCGATTACGCTGGGCGGGTACAAGGGAGCAAGTTTTGGAGCACGGAACTGCACGGGTCAGTGCAGTAGGCAAATATCAAAGCCAGTTCGAGCGGCGACTTTGCCAGCATCGTAAATAATGGCATGTTCCAGTTTGTTGACGATGGGTCCACCAACGATCCCTTGCGGTTTCACCAAGCGCGACAGGAGCCATGAAACAGGAGACCAAAAGATTGGCTTCTCCGGTGCGGTCGGGGAAAGTCGTTATATCCCCCGGCGGCGTAACGAAAGCCCAAGGTTTTTAGTTTTTCGTGCGATAGAAGCGCGTCGGCGAATTTGTCACTGGATCGATCACTTCGAAAATTCCGTTCGTGCGAGTCACCACGAGATCAAGCCAGTTGCTGAAATCCGAACTGCCCTGCACGACAAAGGTTCCAGGATCAACGTTCAGTTGAAATTGCCGGCGATTGGCCGGCAACACGGCGAATGCGTTAATTCTCGGCGGCGGGTTGTTCACCAGGATTTGCAGGGCGACCACGCCATTTTGCGTGTCGAGCGCCACGATCCGCGTGCCATCGCTATCAATCCCTGCGCCAAAGTTGGAATTACTGCTGTTCGTGCCGGAACCAAAAGCCAGGAAATTAAAATTCGAAACAACCACTGGCGAAGCCGGCGCTGAGATGTCGTAAACTTTCACGCTATGCCCGGAGGTATTGATGCTGTTGTCGTCGACAACGCCGGCGATCAGGCTGTAATTCGTGACTACGGAAATAGCGAGCATGCTCGTATCCAGCGGCGCAATGTCGCTGCTCGTCGAAGCGCTGTTGGCAGCAACATTATAGTTATAAGGTTTACACGCATTGAAGCCGGGGTTCTTGGTGTAAAACGTGTTGGTCCCAAGCAGGTGCAGGCCTCGTGAAAATTCACCCGCCGCCACCGGGGCAGCCGGATTGATCACGGTTGCGATAAAATTTGTGCCGTCGCTGGTGGTGAACAAAACCGCGTTCGTCGCACTGGAACCGGAAACCACAATCCGCGTGTTCACACCTGCCCCCGTGACGGAAAAGCTGTCGCCCCAACGGGCCGTTGTTCCGCTGTCGGGAGCGCCGGAATAAGCGACTGTGGGAGCCGTTCCTTCACTGGACCAACGATAAATGATGAAGGGTGACGTGCCGCTCGCAGTAGTGAGATTGCCACCGTAAATCACACCATCAGCTGCGGCATCAATTTTGTTCAGCACAAACGTGGCGGAGCTGCTGACACCCGTTAAGTTCATGGTGCCAACCTGCGCTCCGGTATTGCCATCAAGTACAAATACTCCGAGGGCGCCGGAAATTTGCGCCGAGCGGCTAACGAGCAACACGTGGCCGGTGAGCGGATTGATACAGATGCCCCGCTCGGTGTTGCCGGAAGTCACGTAAGTGCGCGAACCGGCCTGGATGTTCCAGATGTTCGTGAGTTGGATCGTGGGTCGTGCGGTCAGCACGGTCAGCGTAGCGTTGGAGCTCAACACAGAACCAAGAGTGTTGCTCACCGTCACGGAATAATTTCCTCCGTTGGAATATTGAGCGGAGTTTAAGGTCAAGCTGCTGGAGTTGGCACCGGAAATTGCAATGCCATTGAAACGCCATTGATAACTGAGCGGAGCCGCACCAGATGCCGTTACCGAGAAAGTGGCACTGTTGCTTATGACGACGGTCTGGTTTTGCGGCTGGCCGGTAATCGCCGGGAAAGGATTCACGAAGGTGCTGGCGCTGGCCTGGGCTGAATTGGTGGATGCACCAACGGCATTCGTAGCGCGCACAACGTAATAGTACGTCGTGGCACTGGTTAGGCCATTGTTCGTATATACAACGGAGTTGGGCGCGAGTGTGGCGATGTCCGTGTAGGGGCCGCCGGAAGCCGTGCCGCGTGCGACGACAAAACCGGTTTCGTTGGTCGCATTGTCGGTCCAGGTAAGTTTAATCTGCGAAATGCTCAGAGCCGTTGCGGTCAAACCACTCGGTGCAGCCGGCCTGGGAACTATATTGAGCAGTAGATCGTAGCGGACTATGTCCCCAGCCAAAGCGATGGCATTGGTCGTCTGCAGAACGTTTCCAGTTTTGCTGGCGGTCACTGAATGCGCCGTGCCGCCTGCCGTGGCAGGAACCAGCGTGGCGATGTAATAGCCGTTGCCGTCTGTCTTCACAGTAGGCCCGCCGGCCACCGTCACCGTGGCATCGTCCACATAGAGGCCGGTGTTGTTATCTTTGACGCGTCCCCACACGATTCCTTCGGTGGCAGTGGCAGGATTCCGCCAGGGCATGGGGGGAGTGGAGACGATATTGGTATAAACATTCGCGGCAGCATAGGCCCACCAGTCACTCTCGGCGGGGACAAAATTAGTATGGGGCACGCCATAGGAATAAATCGCGTTGCCTTTGAGTCCAATGCTGCGGGTGTAACCGATCATATTGGCAATGGAGGCATTGGTGTTGAGATAGGCGCCGATACCAGGGAAGATCTGCCGGTTATATTGCCAGCACGAAGCGCTAAAGTTGGCCCAGTTAGTAAATGTGCCGAGGCTGTAGGTTTGGGGAATCACGGCATCCAGCCAACCGTTTTGCAGCATGCCAGCCCAATCACAGAAATAGGTGTAAGGGACCAACCCAGCGAAGGTGCAGGAAGTCGGATACGGGCTGTAGGCGAGCGCCGCCGAGGTGTGACGCAATGGCTGGCGGGGATTGGTTTTGATGGATTGTATCTCAGCCTGAACGCGGGCCATTAATTCGTTCTTGAAGCGGCGGCGATAGTTGGACCAGGCGGTGTCAGTATTGGGCGGGGTGCCGACATAACCGGTATTTCTTCGATAACGGCCCAGGCCTGAGTTCGGATAATTGGTCTGGCTGAGAGCGGGATACCCAAAGCCTGCTGCGTAGCCCGCGTTGTTAAGCTCATCGTCCCAGTTGATGCCATCGATCGGATAGTTGGTCACCAGTTCGCGCACGATGCTGACGATGTATTCCTGCGCATCGGGAGAGCCCATATCCAGATCGTAATTACCGTCCACAAGCACGGGAGCACCGCCTTCGCTATTCGCCAGGGGCGCAATGAACCACTCAGGGTGAGCAGTCAATGTCGCGTTTCCGGCGGGCGGCCAAGCGGTGGAAACGCGATACATCGCGCCGGCGCTGCCACCAAGCCAGGCGTGAACTTCAATGCCGTTTGCGTGCGCCTGCGCGCAGAGAGCCGCTAGCGGATCAAAGCCGGCGGTAACGCGAGGCGACCAAGGTAGAATGTTCGATTTCCAGTGGGCGCCATGCGAATTGACGCCGATCCCATCCATGTACCCGACCACCTGAACTATGACCGCGTTGTAGTGACCGGAAACCAAGGTCGCAACCATGTTGTTCACTTCCGTCTGGCTGCCCATGCCGACGTGAAAGACGTCAGCCCACGCGGCCCGAAATTCCTGGGCTGGCGAGGAAATTGCCAGGACAAACCAAAGCCCCGCCATGATAACCAGGCAGCGTATGCGCATCCTGACATTACGGACCAGAAAAGAATTGGGCATATCCCCAAAAGTTTCATACTTTGGCGACGTAATCAATTAGTCTTTTGTGTAATAAAGATGTTACATCTTTGCGTAAGATGCTTATCTAACAAGCTCGTGCGACGAGGGATACGATTAAAAATCCTCGTCCCGCATCGACATCTCGGCTTTTACCTTTTGCAGCCTGGTTTTGATCCTGCTGCTGGAAGTTAGCTCCCAAAAGGTGGTTTTCTTCTGGCGCAAACCAAGCGTGGCCGCGGTCCAGGTTTGTCCCCAGCCGGCTTCGATGGACCAGGCGCCCCAACCGGCGTCGGCGGAGCTGGCCCAGAAATCCCAGCGCTGATCATCGAAGGCGCGGAACCACGTGCCGTTTACGTAGGGATTACGTGCCGAACGAATTTGGATGCGACACAGGAACTCGGCCAGTTTGTCCTCGGCTTTCTTCAAGTCTTTGTCGCCGGTCGCCCCGACGGCTTCATGCAATCCGAGCAGGGCATAGCCGGTGGTGTAAAGCTGGTCGCTGGCAGGGTCGCCATTCTGTTGGATGAGCGGAGTTTCGGCGGTGCCGTAGGCTTCGTTTGATTGCGGGATTCGATCGTGGTCTCCGCCCTTGCCGCTCAGCCATTCATGAATCGAGCCGGAGGGGCGTTGATGGACCAGCAAATCGGTGGCGACCATTTTCAACCACGAGCGATGCAGTGGCGTGTCTTGCACACGCACCAGCCAGGAAAGGCAGAGTAACATGTGGGCGCGTTCAATATTGTCCTGCCAGCGCCAGCCGTCCGGATAAGCCTTCATGGTCATGGAGATGGCATTGGTGGCCTTGTTGAGGAACGGAGCAAAGCCGGTTTGCCGGTAGGCCCACAAGTTGCAGGCCCATAAAAACGCCTCGAAATGAGGGGAGTAATTGATGGTGGTGGAATCGTGAAATGGTTTCCAGCCCTGCTGTTCCAGCGCGGGGATGTCGATGCGATCACCGCGGAAGCCGAGCTTGCCGGTCGTGCGCAGGTTGGCCAGCAGTGCGCGCATGAGCATTTCATCCCAATGATCATTTTTCAAGCAGGAGGAAGCGGCCATGGTGCTGAGCATCGCGTTGGCATTGTCATCGCCATAATTGGCCACCAGCCAGGCCGGGGCAATGGCTCCCCAACCGATCAAACCAAACGCCCCGCTTTTCGGGTCCGCTCGCACGCCGCCGCACATGCCGGAATTGAAATAAACGTAGTCGAGCAAATTGCTCGCCGTATTGCGGCTGTTCTTGTTCCCATTCAAGGAGTAATCCAAAGCCAGAACCATGGCAGTGTCGGTATTGCAATCCGCCCGCAGCGGCAGGCGTTGAAGTTGATTGCCGTCGTAGCGAATCCCTGAGGCATAACCCTCAAGGATGCCCAATGAACCATCACCAGGATGCGATTCTGGCCCTGGCGTCTCGATGGTTTCGCCGCCAGCAGACAGAGTTTTCTCCACGATTGCCTTGCGTTCCGGCGTCACCAGCAACCGGGATGCCGGGATCCAGTTCGCATAAGAGTCGAATGCTTGTTTTTCTAAATGGCGAGGCAGCTTCTCGGTGGGTCCAAAAGCGGGAACCACCGTGGGTGACCAGACCATTTTGTGGGTGTTCGTCTGAGGATCCAATTTTGCGAGAATGGTTTGCCAGACAGTTTCCCAATTGCCGTACGGGGCATAACGGCCAGTGACGAAGCCACTCAGCTTGGTGGTGGCCACCAACAATCGCTTGTCAGGGAATTCTGCCAGGATCGGAAATACCTCCTTGGGCAGGCCGTAAACGGCCGTGTCATAGCCGGCGACCCTACCCACCATGATCCAGGCATTCGTCGCAGTCAGCGGTGTAAAATGGCAATCATGAATGGCGAGCAGCCTGAGTTTGGGGAGCGTCGGCCCAAAGGCATCGCTGGAGACAATGCCGCGTTCCCAAACCGTGTTGCGGGGTGTGGCGACTTCCAGACCGGTCATCGGACCCGGATATTCAAGGTACAGATGGAGTTGTTTGGATTGTGCAAGTGTCAGTTCATCAGGTTCCAAACGAGTCGTTTCGTTGGGATAATGGTCGGCCAAAATAAGAACGGCAGAGTTAGGTTGGGCATGCTCGAAGGCGTCGGCCGCTTGATCGAAACGGGAATATTGAGCGCCACCTTTTACCAGCGCCTGATAAAGGTCATTGGTTTCCGAGCAGCAGAAGGTGAGTGTGAGCGGGCTGGGATCGAGTTCGGCAGCCTGCGCGGAGCAAAAGAAGAAATCCGAAAGCGCAAAGAGGAGGATGGTGCGCAGCAGCATGGCGGCAAGCAAATGCTTGCGACTGTTTAATGATTTCATAATCAAGCGGCGGCCAGTGTAATTCACTTCGCGCCTGGAAGAAAAGCCAACTGTTATTCGTGATGGCTGTTGACCTTACGGCCAAGCAATAAATCAATTTTATCGCTGGAGAATATCGGGGCGCAAGAGCGTTCGTGGCAGTTCATAGGGGTAAACCAACCTTTTTTCATCAGTGAGACCATTAATAATGACTGGAATCTCAGGTGATTGGGGTTAAACTGGAGGCGTAACCGGAAAAGCTGAAAAATTTTGATGAACGAGTGGAACATACAATCCCGTGCGCACGCGTGTGAAACCTGCGGCAAAAAATTTGCCGACAAGGAGGCGTACCATACGCTGTTGTTTGATGACAAGCGGGAGCTGAAGCGCAACGACATTTGCGAGGCCTGCTGGCAGAGCCAGTATGGCGATGGCGCCCGGGAAAAGAAGGGTTTTATTTCCTATTGGCATGGTGTTTATCACGCCCCGGTGAAGCAGGCCGAGACCATCCAAAAAGACAGCGCCGAATCGTTGCTGCGCAAATTGATAGAGTTGAACGATCCAAAATATATTCCCGCGGGATACATTTTGGCAGTTATGCTGGAGCGCAAACGTCTTTTAAAGGTGAAAGAGCAGTTCATGCGCGATGGCCTGCGAGTGTTTGTTTACGAGCAACCGAAGACCGGTGACATATTTACGATCGTGGACCCCAACCTGCAACTCACGCAGTTACAGGAAGTGCAACAAGATGTCGCCCAGCTTTTGGAACATGGATTGAACCCGCCGCCAACCGAACAACCAGCGGAAACTATAGCGACGGCTACAGTTGGTGAAACGCCCGTAAACTCTCCCGCTGAAACCAGTTCCGAAATACAAAAAGTGGAAGAATCACCCGTGACCTGATAAAATAAGTCAGCGAACCTAACAATGACCGGCTGGAACTTCGGCCTGGTCGTCGTCAGCGAGTGAAAACTGCGAGGACGACGACGAGGACGAGTAAGCAGTGGCGGTTGGCAAACCATCTGAAATGACGATGATGTCATAACGGTAATCTAACTTGTGCCTGACCTTAACAACCTACAAACGGCTCTGGGTTATGCCTTTCGGAAGATTGAGCTGTTACAATTGGCGTTGACCCATCCTTCAGTTGCCCACGAACAAAGAACGCCGGTTCAGCATAATCAACGCCTGGAATTTTTGGGTGATGCTGTGCTCCAACTGGTTCTCACCCATGAATTGTACAGTAAATTTCCTGATTTTGGCGAAGGCCCCCTTACCAAGGCGCGCGCCAAATTGGTGAATCGACGAGCACTGGCCGAACAGGGGCGCGCATTGAATCTTGGGGCTCACCTGATTTTAAGTCGCGGGGAAGAGGCCCACGGCGGGCGGTTGCGGCCATCCGCATTGGCGGACACCTTTGAAGCGCTGCTCGGCGCCATTTTCCTGGATGGCGGTTTTGAAGCCGTTGAAAAGTTTCTGCTGGCACGCTTTCACGATATGCTGGCTGAAATTTCGGCCTTGCCAGCGTTGGAAAATCCAAAGGGCGAATTACAGGAACTGTTGCAGGCTAAATCCTCCGAAGCGCCACAATATAACGTGGTATCAACGAGCGGCCCTGATCATGACCGCGTCTTTGAGTGCATAGTCCAACACAACGGAGTGGAACTGGCGCATGGACGCGGTAAGAGCAAGAAGGAGGCGGAAAGCGCGGCCGCATTGGCCGCGTTGCTGGAGTTGCGCGGAGTAACTCAGTAAGCAATCTGCATCATCTGTGCAGGTAATTAACCCGCGCTCCTTAACCTAAAAGTTACTCAGCTGCCGCGCCCAGTAACGCTAAAGTGGACAACCGGTCAGGGCGGACGCATCTAAATGGGTTCTCCCCTCAGAATGTTTGCTGTCATACCTTTTCTCTCGACACAGAGTTCAACCATTTCTAAAATACCCTTATTGCCCGCTCTCAATAAGGGTATTTTATTGTGCGTCATGCCAGTTCGATTATTTAATTGGTCCAGGGCAGTTTCTATTGGTGACGCATTAGCCATGGCAGGATTTCGGAGTTGCGGCATTCGCAAACCTAGTGTTTTTACGCCGGATTGCAGCGGCATTAAGATGCGTCCGCCCTAGACAACCGGTGAAGTGGACTTGCCGCGCCGGTAAAAATCAGAGACAAACAGTGATGCTTTTCAATTCTCGTCGCAAGGTGCTTATCGGAGTAGTTCACCTGGGACCATTACCCGGCGCGCCGCGGTGGCAGGGTGACATCGGGGCGGTTGCCAGAAAAGCGGTCGCGGATGCGCGCAGTTATGAGCAGGGCGGAGCGGATGCGGTTTTCATCGAAAATTTTGGAGACGTTCCCTTCACCAAGTCGGCGGTCGGGCCTGAGACCGTGGCGGCGATGGCGGCGCTCGGTTGTGCGGTGCGGGCGGCAGTGAAACTGCCGATTGGTTTTAATGTTCTGCGCAATGATGCACGCGCTGCTTTGGGATTGTGCGCAGCGTGTGGCGGCAGTTTCGTACGCGTGAATGTGCATACCGGCGCGATGCTTACCGACCAGGGCTTGATTGAAGGAAATGCTTACGACACGATGCGTTATCGTGAGGCAATCAGTCCCGGAACGCAGGTTTTTGCGGATGTGCATGTGAAGCATGCGGTGCCATTGGGCAGTTGGACGATTGAAGACTCTGCGAAGGATACCATTGAACGCGGGTTGGCAGATGCGTTGATCGTTTCCGGCACCGGCACAGGCGTGGCGGTGAACTTGGATGATCTGCGGCGCGTGCGGGCGGCGTGTCCGGAAGCGAAAATTCTGCTCGGGAGCGGTGTGACGCTGGAGAACGCTGGGGATTTTCTTCAACTGGCTGATGGATTTATCGTCGGCTCGTCATTGAAGAGGGGCGGCAAGCTGGCGAATCCGGTGGATGCGAAGCGGGTGGCGGCATTGGCCAGAGCGATGCGGCGTGGGTAGCCAGCCAAAGAATTTCTGCTGGATGAGTGAGCTCATTTGCTCCACGTGGAACTTCAGAGAAGTGATGGTGAAGTTAATTTTGAGCCAAACGTCAAAATAAAGAATACGGATTTGAACATGGCAGCACCGGAAACACTTTTAAAATTATCGGATGTGACTTTGCGCTATGACTCGGGTGCAGGCCCGGTTGAAGTCTTGAAAGGAGTCTCGTTGGAGGTCAAGGGAGGTGAATCGCTCGCGATCATCGGCCCTTCGGGTTCGGGGAAAAGCACGTTGCTGAATGTCATCGGAACATTGGATCGACCGGCGAGCGGACTGGTGGCGCTTGCGGGAGAGGATTTGAGCCAGTTGAATGACGTGCAACTGGCATCGGTGAGGAATAACCGGATCGGTTTTATCTTCCAGGCACATTATCTCCTGCCGCAATGCACCGTTTTGGAAAATGTGCTCGTGCCAACATTGCCAGGTGGCAAAAGCGATTCGCGGGAAAAAGCTCCGGAGCGTGCGCAGAGACTTTTGAAGAGAGTTGGACTTGGAGACCGGACGCATCATCGTCCGGGGCAGCTTTCGGGAGGCGAGCGCCAGCGCACTGCGGTGGTGCGGGCACTGATCAATCAGCCGCAGCTTCTTTTGGCAGATGAGCCTACCGGCTCTTTGGACCGTGCTTCCGCGCAGGAATTGGCGACGCTGCTGCTGGAACTGAATCGCGAAGAGGGGGTCACGTTGATCGTGGTCACTCATGCGCTGGATCTGGCTCACAAAATGGGCCGGGTTTTGGAATTGAATGATGGCCGGCTGACTCAGGCAACATGACCTTCTGGAAACTTATTTTTCGGAGCCTGCGTTTTCACGCCCGCGCGCATCTGGGGGTCATCATCGGTGCGGCGGTGGGCAGCGCGGCTTTGGTGGGAGCGTTGGTGGTCGGTGACTCGGTGAAGGAGAGCTTGCACGAATTGGGTCTGTTGCGATTGGGCCGGGTGGATCATGCGATCGCAGCCGGAGACAGATTCTTTCGGGCGGAGTTGGCGAATCAAATTCATCCCAGCGAAAAAAGCCGGTCAGCGGCAGTGTTGCAATTGCCGGGGACGGTTTCCTCTCAAGATGCTTCTGCCCGCGCCAATCAGGTGCAGATACTCGGGGTCGATGCAGGATTTTGGGACCTGGCGAATCAATCGCCTGGCATTGCGGAAATTCCAAAGGACGCAGTGGTGCTGAATCAACCACTGGCATCCCAACTCAAAGCCAAGGTTGGCGACACAGTTTTGTTGCGCATTCAAAAGCCGAGCCTGCTCTCGCGCGATGCGCCCATTACGCCGCAGGAGGATTTCTCGGTGGCGTTGCGGTTGAAAGTGGCAGACGTCGTGACCGACCAGCAGTTTGGAAGGTTCAGTTTGCAGGCGAATCAAGTCGCACCGTTCAATGCGTTCGTCAATCGCAACATGCTGGAGGAGAGAATTGATCAGAAAGGACGGGCCAATCTGCTGTTGGTTTCGGATATTCAAAAAGAACCAACGCCTTCGGCGATTAGAGTGCAAGACGCTCTGCGCACGCACTGGCAATTGGCGGATGCCGAACTGGACTTGCGGCCTGTTCCGGCGACCGGTGTGCTGGAACTGCACACTGACCGTGTTTTTCTCGATCCCGCAGCAGTTGAAGCGGCGCGCAAAGCGGACGCGAATGCCAGGCCGCTCATCACCTATTTCGTCAATGAACTGCGTGTGGGCGATCATGCCACGCCTTATTCAATGGTGACGGCGATGGGTTCGCCGATTGTCCCTGCTGAAATGAAGGAGGACGAAATCATCATCAACCAATGGCTCGCCGATGATTTGCAGGCAAAACCGGGAGACAAACTGACGCTGAAATATTTCGTCGTTGGAAACGGTCGCGCCCTGGAAGAACGCACGAATATTTTCACCGTGAAAAGTGTCGTGCCGCTCGCAGGCGCGGCGGCAGATCGTAATTTGATGCCTGATTTTCCGGGCCTGGCCAAGGCAGAGAGTGAAAAGGATTGGGACGCGGGATTTCCAATCCAGCTCAATAGAATTCGCGACAAGGATGAGAAATATTGGAAAGATTATCGCGGCACGCCAAAGGCGTTCGTGACCTTGGCGGCAGGTCAGAAGATGTGGGCGAATCGATTCGGTGATTTCACCGCGGTTCGGTCTCCCCAGGCTGGTGAATCAGTTCAAAGCCTGAGCAAAAAGATCCTTGATAATCTGGATCCCGACAAGGTGGGACTGGCGATTCAGCCGGTGCGCGAACAGGCGTTGGCTGCCAGTTCACAATCGATGGATATCGGGGGATTATTCATTGGCCTGAGCTTTTTCGTAATTGTAGCGGCGCTTTTGTTGATGGCGCTGCTGTTCCAGTTTGGTTTGGAACAACGGGCGACGGAAGTTGGCACGTTGCTGGCGGTTGGGTTTCGTCCGGCGCAGGTGAGAAGGCTGTTACTCGGAGAAGGAGTGATGCTGGCATTTATCGGTGGGGTCGTCGGCGCGGTAGGGGGAATTCTTTATGCCAAAGGGATGCTTTATGGATTGACCACTGTGTGGCGCAGTGCCGTCGGAAACTCAACGTTGCAGTTTCACATCAGCGCGGAGAGTCTGGTTACTGGAATTTTTGCCAGCACGATTGTCGCAAGTTTGACGATCTGGTTTTCGCTGCGCAAGCAAGGGCGTCGACCGGCGCGCGAACTCCTTTCTGAAGGCGCAGAGGAACGCATGCTCAAGGCAAGCTCTGGGACCGGCAAGCGCAGTCGGGGAATATGGGTCGGAGGGATTGCCGCACTCCTGGCTCTCAGCTCGGTCGGCTACGCCATCGCCAAACATGACACTTCATCGGCTGAAACGTTTTTTAGTGCTGGAGCGTTGTTGCTCATTGCTGGACTGGGCTTCTGTGCGGCCTGGCTGGGAGCGTTAGGGAGCAAATCCTACGGCTCGCAACTCAGCATGAACGGACTGGCGTTGCGCAGCAGCACGCGGCGACGGAAACGAAGCCTGGCTACGATCGGGTTGCTGGCCTGCGGAGCGTTTCTGATCGCGTCGATCAGCGCGTTCCGGCTGGATGCAAATCAGGATGCCAGCAAGCGGTCTTCCGGTACGGGCGGGTTTGCTTTGATTGGCGATTCCACCCTGCCCATCACTTATGATTTGAACAGCCAGGCTGGCCGCGATTTCTATGGACTGAACTCAAGCGATCTTCAAGGAGTGGAGGTAGTTTCATTTCGCGTGCGGAACGGCGATGACGCCAGTTGTCTCAATCTGAATCGCGCACAAAAGCCGAGGGTCTTGGGAGTTAATCCCGAGGCGTTGCAAAAGCGACAGGCCTTTACCTTTGCGAAGGTGCTAAAAGGCTTGTCGGAAGAGAAGCCGTGGATGGTGTTGAAATCAAGTTCCAGCCCGGCGTTGCTTAAAGAAGATGAAGTCGCGGCAGTCGGAGATGAGAACTCGATTGTTTATGCATTGCAGAAGAAAGTGGGTGACACGCTCGATTACACCGACGAGCGCGGTGTCACTTTCAAGTTGCGGCTGGTGGGGTCGCTCGCCAACTCTGTGTTGCAGGGTAACCTGATTATTGACGAAGCTGAGTTTGTAAAACGGTTTCCGAGTGAGAGCGGGTATCGAATGTTCCTGATCGATGCTTCGTCAAATAGTGTACAAAGGGTTTCGGCCTCGCTGGGGCGTGCCTTGCAGGATGCCGGATTGGAACTGACACCGGCCACGCAGCGATTGAACGAATTTAACGCGGTGCAGAATACATATTTGAGCACATTTCAGATTTTAGGTGGGTTGGGATTGCTCCTCGGGAGTGCCGGCTTGGGAGTGGTGGTCCTGCGTAACGTGCAGGAACGCCGGGGTGAATTGGGATTGCTCATGGCGGTGGGATTTCGCAGGGTTGTGTTGCAACGGTTGGTGCTCAAGGAGCATGCCGCTTTGCTGATCCTGGGCCTGGCAGTTGGAATCATTGCCGCAGCGATTGGGGTGATGCCGGCCTTGCTTTCACCGGGATCGCAAATACCTTATAAGTCGTTGGCGCTTATGCTCGCGGCGGTGACGTTGAATGGATTGGTTTGGACCTGGCTGGCAACACGCTTTGCTCTACGCGGCCGGCTGTTGGATGCGTTGAGAAACGAATAAGAATCAGAAAGCGAATGAAAAAAGCGAACTGGATATTTTTAGGCGCAATGCTGCTGGCGTTGCAAGGGGCAATGGCGGAAGAGGTCAAGCCGCTTTTCGAAAATAATTTTGAAAGCGCGGAAATCGGCAAAGTTCCGGATGGTCTCATGGTTCTCGATGGCGCTTTTGCCGTGAAGGAAGAGGGCGGGAACAAATTTCTCGAACTACCCGGTGCGCCACTGGATACCTTCGGGGTTTTATTCGGCCCAGCCGTTAAGGAAAATATCGCCGTATCCGCAAGCATCGATGGAACCAAAAAGGGCCGTCGCTTTCCCACCTTTGCGGTGGGTTCGAATGGACAGGGCGGATACAAGCTGCAAATTTCCCCCGGCAAGGGCGAGTTGGAATTATACAAAAGCGACGAGGTTGTCGCCCACGTGCCCTATGAATGGAAATCGGGCGAGTGGACCTTGCTAAAACTGCAGGTGGTCAAAGCTGGTGACGGTGTTTGGAAGGTGGAAGGCAAGGCCTGGACCAAAGGCAGTAGCGAACCCGCGAAGGCGCTGATTTCCTACGATGAAAAGAAGGAGCCATCCGCCGGTCGCGCTTCCATCTGGGGTCAACCTTATGCCACTACGCCAATTCAGTTCGACAATTTGATGGTTACGAAAGTTGCCGAGGGCAAGTAGGGGAGGATTAATGGCTGTGAAACTAATTCCAAGCCAGTCAGTCAAAATCCGAACAGCTCATGAAGTAATGACAACGCGGACAGCGGAGCTTGCATTTTTCATTGTGCAATTCGTGACTGCACCGGGGGCACCAGCGCCAGTGCTCGCCGCTAACATCACCGGACGCGATGGGACAAGCTTCAGTGGAAGCCTGCTCCTCTGGTTTGGCTGCGTTGTCTGGTTCAGCCGACATGGCTTTCTTTTATCTCCCGTTGCGGAGAACTGGCAAGGGCAAAGCACGTGCAACTAAAAATCTGAATGAGAGAAACCAAACAAGGCAGGTGCGGAACATCTCTCAATGGGGATTAGACACCAAGTGCTATTTTATTTAGATTAGGTAAACCTTTAGGACGGTTCGAGTAATTGCTCGCAACCCTCAGTGTCGCATGATACGCAAATTTGAATATGGACAGGTTTATCGTCCGGACAGCGAGTTCATCGCTGATGGCACGGAACTTGGCCGTCCTTTCCAGGACATTTATTTCGCCACCGAGGATGGGCTGCTGTTGAACGGTTGGTTTTTTCCGGCCGATCCGAATGCCAAAAGAAGCGACATGGTCATGTTGGTATGCCATGGGAATGGCGGCAATCTGAGTCATCGTCTGGATCTCTGCCGAACCCTCTTGCAGCTTGGAGTCAGCGTAATGCTGTTTGACTACCGGGGATACGGGCGAAGTCAGGGGGTGCCGACCGAGGAGGGAACCTACCTGGATGCTCAGGCGGCGCATCAATGGCTGCAGAAGAACGGCTTCGCTGCCGGGCATATTCTTTCCTACGGAGAATCATTGGGCGGCGGCATTGCCAGTGAACTGGCCATCCGTGAACAGGTGGGTGGATTAATTCTCCAAAGTACTTTCACCAGCATTCCAGATGTCGGTGCCGAGTTGTTTCCGTGGATTCCCGTCCGTTGGCTGGGCACGATCAAATACAACACCTTGAGCAAGTTGCCACTCATCCATGTCCCGGTGTTGGTCATGCATAGCCGTGATGACGGCCTGGTGCGCTTCCGTCATTCCGAAAAAAACTTCGAGGCCGCCAATGAACCCAAGATGTTTTGGGAAATCAATGGCGACCATGGTTATTCCCTCAAGTCCGACCATGACCGCTGTGCTGAAGGCATCAAGCGGTTCCTGCTAATGGTCGAAGCGGTGCAAGTTCAGCCCTTCGCAACGGCCAAATAAAAGGATGGCCGAAAAGGGGGCGGATTCCGTAAGGTAACCGCCACCTTGTATGAAACACTCTGTACTGTCGAAGCTGGGCCAGCGTTCCGAAGCACCTGCCATTTCCTGGTTGATGGAAGTAGCGCTTTCGCGACCGCAGCTCATCTCCCTGGCCGCAGGTTTTACCGATAACGAATCGTTGCCGGTCAATGACGCCCGCGACCTGCTGAATGAAATTTTGAAAAACCGGAAGACCGGTCAGGCCGCGTTGCAGTACGGGACCACCGCCCGGAGACCCGATGCTGCGTGAACTCACCGCCCAGGACTTTCGTTTGCTGGATGGTGTGCTGGACACGGACAAGCTTATTCCGCCGACCGGATGATCATTACTAACGGCTCACAACAGATGTTGTACATGGTCACGGAAGCCATGTGTGACGAAGGCGATGTGGTGATCGTGGAAGACCCCACTTACTTCGTCTATCTCGGCATCCTGCAAAGCCGCGGCATTAAAGGACGCGGTGTAAGAATTGAAGAGGATGGTTTGAGCCTGGAACATTTGGAGCAGGTGCTCGAATCACTCAAAAAGAGCGGCGAGATCAAGCGCTTGAAAATGCTTTACCTCGTGAGTTACTTCCAAAACCCGAGTGGCGTGACGACCAGCTATGAGAAGAAGGTGGGCGCGTTGAAGTTGCTGCGGAAATATGAGAAAGCTGCCGGGCATCCCATTTTCCTGCTCGAGGACGCGGCATATCGCGAGCTGCGCTTCAAAGGGGAGGATGTGAAGTCGGCATTGTCTGCCAAGGGTTTTGCGAACCGCGTCATCTACGCCGGAACCTATAGCAAACCTTTTGCAACAGGGACACGAGTGGGATTCGGCATTTTACCAGATCCCGTTTACACGGCGGTGATTCGCATCAAGGGCAACCATGATTTCGGCACCTCGAACCTGTTGCAACAGTTGCTAGTGAAGGCGCTCTCTTCCGGCAGATATGAAGAGCACCTGACCGCCCTGCAGAAACGATATGCGAAGAAGGCCAAGGGAATGCTCGTAGCGATGAAGCAATATTTTCCCGCCGAGGTACAATGGTGGGAACCCCTGGGAGGTCTTTATTATTGGGCGCGCGTGCCGCAAGCTCTAAAGACGGGTGTAAAATCCAAGCTGTTCCAAAAAGCCTTGGCGAAGGACGTCCTGTACGTTCCCGGCGAACTGTGCTACGCGAATGACCCGACCCGTCGCAAACCGGAGAACGCCATGCGCATCAGCTTCGGTGGCGGGACCGAGCAAAACATTCAGCTCGGCATCGAACGCCTCGGCGGTGTGTTGCGCGAGATGCTTGGGAAATAGTCAGTCGCGGAAATTCAGGCGGTAAAGCATTGCTTTTATCGGCCGTTTACTGGAATTCTGGTGAGCGGCCGAATTTTTATGCCTTACGCGGTTGTACAAAAGGATTTGGAAGCGCCAGCCATTGAGCGGCTCAAGGCGGCGTTCAGGAATGTTCCCGGTTTGACTGCTATTGATGCTCAGACCGTAGGTAATGACGCTTTTGGAATTCTGGTCAAAGGATTTACCCTCGAAAATGCGAACCGACTTAACCAAGCCCTCCAAGCGCAGGGAGTTGAGACGGAAGTTGTGGAGGAATCCATGCTCCCGACGCTGCCACCAGGCCCCAACACAACCTTTGTGGATTGTACTCCGGAACAACTGGTTGTGTATGATTCACTTAATCGGCCTGTTCAGGTGGATTGGCAAAGTGTCGTTCTGATTGCTGCTGGCAAAGTTCCATTGATTGAATTTAATAAGATTCGGGTCGAAACACCCGCTTCCCCTTTCGATCCCGCTAACTTTGGGAGGGAGTACGAATATCAACCTCGAACCAACACAGAATATGAAACCCGGGAGGAACGGCAGCATCATCTCTTGTTGGAAATCATTTTGGAGGGAGGAATATCGCGTTATGGTATCGACGCGGGCAAGTCAGCGCATTTGCTTTTCAGATATCTTGGAGAGCGGAAAACCAGAGACCTGCAAGCGAACTTCACACTGTTGATTCAGGACCTTGCAAGCTTCGCCCCTCACGCCGCAGTAAATCGTGGCACGTATTACTTTCGCGAACGGGCGGCTCAACCATTCTTCTATCCAAGTAAAAATGCTTTTTACGAAGAGATTATCTGGCTGCTTTGGAAACTTTCACAAAAACAGCCTCCCGGCTATTAACCCATGCCATACGCTCTGCTCCAAAAAAATCTTGAACCCATCGATGTCGAGAAACTGCGGCGTGCATTTGTGGGGCAGAAGAGGATTTCGGCTGCGGATGCTCCCATAATTGCCAGCAAGGCATTTGGTATTCTGCTGAGAAGCCTGGACCTGGAGGAAGCGAAGAACTTAAATCGGGCGCTGCTTGGAGAAAGTATCGAAACAGATATCGTTGAGGAAAGGCAATTGCCGGCTCTCCCACTGCCAAAGCTAATCAAGCAGATGGAACTCACGCCTCAAGCCATGATCCTGTTTGATCCTTTGGGGCGGAAAGTGCCAAATGATTGGAGCCAAATAGCCATGTTGGCTGCGGGTATGGTGAAGGAATCTACCATTCAACGGACGCGAAAGGAATGGGAGGTGGAGAAAATGAGGACCATTCCCGGTCTCATGATTCCGATTCGCACGAAGGAGAAAAAGTTTGAGTATTCCTCACGGGAAACATCCGAGTGGTCGTTGCGATTGGAGATCGTTTTGAACGGAGGAGCCGCCAGATTTCAAATCGCGGCGGATGATTTCAATTACGCCTGCCTGGGAGAGCGCAAAGTGGCAGATGATACCAATAACTTATGTTTGTTGTTGCGCGAGTTGGCAAACCTCGCCCCCCAAGCCAGGCTGAATCAAGGCGCAACTTGGATGTGGAACAATGAAGGCGAGGTTACGGCGTATCCACGCAAGGAAGCCCTTTGGGACGAAATCACCTGGACACTCTGGAAGGGTTAACCAGCTACCAGCAGTCGCCAGCCGCGCTCATGGCACGTACATGTAATAAATGCCCTGCCCAAAGCATGAACTTTTTTCTCGCTATTGAGTCATATCTGCTCCAGTAATGAACGTTCTAATTCCATGAATGGATATTTTAATTTCGCTGATTGGCTGGTGATTTTCATCTACCTCGGCGGCATCATTCTGCTCGGCGTCTGGTTCGGCAGGGACCAGAAGAATACGCGCGATTATTTCCTGGGTAGCCGGAACATTCCCTGGTGGGGCATTGGGCTTTCGATCGTGGCCGCCGAGACGAGTGCGCTGACCATCATTGGCGTGCCGGCGATGGCCTATGGCACCGATATGGCATTTCTGCAAATGATTGTAGGGTATGTCATTGCCCGAATCATTTTAGCGGTTGTAATGGTGCCGCATTATTTCAAGGGAGAGATTTATTCCCCATATCAATTATTCTCCAACGCATTCGGCCCTTCTGTGAGACAAATGGCCGGTGGTTTTTTTCTGCTCAGCGAAACACTGGCCGCCGGGGTTCGGGTATATGTTGCCTGTATTCCAATCAAGTTGATGTTGGGTGACAGGGTGCTGGGTTTCATGACCGGTGATCCGATTCTTGGGGCTATTCTGCTCTTTGTGCTTTTGTCGTTGCTCTACACCTATATTGGCGGCGTCAAGGCCGTCATTTGGACCGATGCCGTGCAGTTCTTTCTATTCCTGGTTGGCGGCATTTTCGCGCTTTGCTTCATTCCGAGTTATTTCAAGGGTGGCTTTGGGGAGGTATTCCACGCAGCCTCGGCCGGTGGAAAACTTCACTGGCTTAATACAGCTTTCACCTTGGGTGCACCCATCAATATTTTCATGGGGATTATCGGCGGAACTGTCATGGTGATGTCTTCTCATGGCGCGGAGCAATTGATCGTGCAGCGGGTGCTGGCGTGCAAGAACGTCGCTGAGGGAAGGAAAGCACTGGCATTAAGCGCCGTCGTGATATTTCCGCTCTTCCTGATTTTTCTGCTTACTGGCGCCATGCTCTGGGTTTTTTACCAATCCCATCCTTTCCAAATTCCGCTGCCGGAGCCGCGCCCGGGCTCAGGCATCAAGGCGAACGATTTTGTATTCCCGATTTTCATGATGACGGAAGTGCCGCACGTGCTGAAAGGATTTTTGATTGTTGCCATCCTGTCAGCCGCGATGTCCTCAGTCAGTTCCGCGCTGACGTCGCTATCCTCAGTTTCGACGATGGATTTTGTAAAAGCACTTTCGAAAAAATCCCGGAGCGAGTCGTATTATCTGACATTCAGCAAGGTTTCGACCATTGCGTGGGCGGCCATGTTGATTCTGGTGGCATATATCAGCCGGGAAGTGGATTTTGTTTTGAATGCGGCCTTCTCATTGCGCGGATTGACGAGCGGAGCACTTTTAGGCGGGTTGTTGCTGGCGGTGTTTTGGAAGAAAGGCCGGTCCACGCCGATTCTGGTCGGGATGAGTGCATCGCTGCTGGTTATGACTGCCATCCAGGTGTTGCCCAAATACGAGTATTTTCGTCCTCCAGCACTTTCCGCGGGTGACATCAACCTGGAAGCTTTTGCAAGCGAGTTGCGAGAGCCGGCCAGGAACGAGGGCGTTACGCCCTTCCTTCAGACGCAGCTCTCACCTGCCACCAAAGAGATGTTAGCGGCATATAAAGGAGGCACGAATGAACCATTGCAGAGAGCTTTGGTCACAGATTTAAATCAAGTCATTCAAGGTAAATCGATTTATGACACCGAACGGTTTGCCAGCGTGAAATTGTCTCCGGATACCGTCAAGTTGCTTGAGCGGGGGCAGGAGGGAAAGGGATTGGCGCGGTTGAACCGGACCTTGCTGCTGGAGGCTTATCCAAAGAAGTTATCTCTCCATATCCCCGAAATCTTCTGGCCATGGTATGCGCTGATTGGCACGACAGTGATGATCGGCGTGGCCTGGTTGGTGAGACTGGTAATGGGTGTCGATTCCGATTCCCGATATAAAGCCAGACCGCAAACCGCCAGCAATGAGCCGGCAATAAAATAGAAGATAGAAGCGTTCGCATGAGGTAATTCTGCCCCAAGGCGGACGCATCCAAACGGGTTGCATTCCAGGATTTTTGCCACCACACAATTTCTCTCGACACGGAATTCCGTCATTTTTAAACTACCCGCATTGCTCGATTTCAATGCGGGTAGTTTACGTTATTCATGGAGCATTCGTCCAAGCAGAACGATTGAGAAGTGAACAAGAGGAAACGGAGTGTTTTCAGGGCCTTGATTCAACTCTGCTCCATCCCCCGTCTGCTCACTATTCAGTGCGCCTCCGAATTGGGAGAGAAAAACGGTTATTCGCCGCTCCTTTCTCTCCGTTCCTTTGTTTGCTCCTGTTCAACTGCATGGTTACGGCTAAGACATGCCGGTTGTGTGCCTTAATTCATGAAGCATTAGGGGAGGTTGCAATTCGGCGTTGCGCATATTCGTGAAACCAAGTGATTTCCACCAGCTTGCAGTGGCATTGAGATGCGTCCGGCTTGCCTTCCGCCCTTGAATCCGTTCGCCTAGTGGTTATCTTTGATTCCACGTGGATAAAAGACTCTACTTTCGAGTTTTGATAATGGCGCTTGGGCTTCTGGCGACTTCCTGCAATCGCAATTCCAATTCTCGAGCCGTTTCCGGCACCATTGATGTGGACGAGGTGCGCGTGGCCTCGCGGTATGGAGGGAGAGTTGAAAAGATTTTCGTTCAGGAAGGAGATGCTTTAAAACCCGGACAGGAAATTATGGAACTGGATGCTGCTGAACTCCAGGCGCGTGGCAAGGAAGTCGCTGCCATTTTGGCGGAAATGGAGGCGGGGCCGAGGAAGGAGGAAATCGAAACCGCCAAAAATGAGTGGGCGGCACAGAAGGCAGACCTCGAATTCGCCGAAGCAGACGCGAAACGTGCAGAGATTCTTTTCAAGCAAAACACCATTTCGCCTAACGAGCGGGATCGTGCCGTGACTCGCGCGGACGGTTTGCGAAAGAGTGTCTCGGCGGCGAAGAGCCGTTATGATCTTCTGCTGGCTGGCACGCGTCCGGAGCGGATTGATCAGGCACGGGCACAACTGGCTCAGATCGACGCGCAGTTGCGGGAGATGAAAATCGTCTCTCCCACGAACTCCGTGATGGAAGTGCTCAGTGTAAAAGTGGGTGATGTGTTGGCCGCCAATCGCGAGGTGGCCACTTTGATTTTGCCGCAGCATCTGTGGGTGCGAGTCTTTGTGCCCGAGACCTGGCTGGGACACATCCATCTCGGAGAGGCGGTGAAGGTGCGCGTGGATTCGTTCCCAGGAAAAGATTTTGAAGGGACAGTTGAGCAGATCAATCGAGCTGCAGAATTTACTCCGCGCAATGTGCAAACCGCGGAGGAACGCATTAAGCAGGTTTTCGGAGTGAAGATCCGCCTAAAAAACGAAGAGGACAAGTTGCGCGCGGGCATGTCTGCGGATGCAACCTTTCCCGGTGTTCCAGCGCCACCCAAGTGAGTCATCCATGGCTGCGGAAACCATGATCGAATGTGAAGGGCTGACCAAAAAGTTCGGTTCGTTCACGGCTGTTGATCATGTCAGCTTCAAGGTGGGAAAGGGTTCCATCTTTGGTTTTTTGGGGCCGAATGGTTCCGGTAAATCCACCGTGATTCGCATGCTATGCGGGTTGTTGGAGCCGACGGAGGGCAGGGCATTAATTGCGGGCTTTGATGTGGCCAGGGAGACGGACAAAATCAAGAGCATGATTGGCTACATGTCACAGAAGTTCTCTTTATATGATGAGCTGACTGTTCACGAGAACCTGATGTTTTATGGCCGCCTTTATGGACTGCGCGGTGAAGCACTTGCGAGGCGCCGGGATGAGCTGGTGGCATTGACTCACATCGAGCCGTACATGAACCGCCGGGCAGCCTTGCTTTCCGGCGGTTGGCGGCAGAGATTGGCCATGGCTTGTTCCTTGTTGCATCAGCCAACGGTGTTATTTCTTGACGAGCCCACGGCGGGAATTGATCCGGTTGCGCGGCGGGAGTTGTGGGATTTGTTGTTTGAATTTTCGAGCCGGGGCATGACCTTGTTCGTGACGACGCACTACATGGATGAAGCAGAGCGCTGCACCCATGTGGGATATATTCACATGTCCAAGCTGGTCGTGTGCGGAGTCCCGGACGAGCTGAAGCATTTGCCGTCAGTCAATCCGCCGGGAACGAAACGCTGGGATGTGACCTGCGAACATGTGACGGCGGCCATGCAAGCCTTGCGCCATATGCCCGGCGTGCGGAATACGACCGTGTTTGGGCAATCGATGCATTTATTGGTGGATGAACAGATGTCAGAAGAAACCGTGCGTGCTCAACTGGCTGCTCTCGGCATCACTAAAGTGGACATCCATCCGATCGGGCCATCATTGGAGGATGTTTTCGTGGCACTGACGGCGAATCGTAACGATGGGCAAACGAAGGAAGGCAAAGCATGAGCAAAATTTTTCGCGGGTTTAGGGCCATTCTTTACAAGGAATTCATTGTGGTATTGCGCGATCCAATGACCCTGTTTTTCCTGTTCTTTCCGCCATTGGTCGAGATGATCGCGTTCGGTTACGCTTTGGACAATGACGTAAAGCACATGGCCACGGTGGTCTTGAACGAGGATCAAACTCCTGAAAGCAGGCAATTGGTCGACAGATTTGTAAACACGCAGACCTTCCGCGTGGTGGGACAAGTGCAGAGTGTCAGCGAACTGGCCGCAGCGATTCGGAAGGGTAAAGCTTATATCGGGCTGCAAATACCTCCTGATTTTACGCGCAACCTGCGTGCCGGTCGGACCGCGCATGTGCAGGTGCTAATAGATGGTTCCAATTCCACCACGGCGCTGCAGGCCTTAAATACCGCCTTGGGAGTCACATTGAGCCAGGCCGTGGCAGCGTTGTTGGCGGAAAGCGGACGCAAGGAAGTGCCGATAGAAGTGCGCCCGCAAGTGCTCTATAACCCGGCCATGCGCAGCCCGAACTTCTTCATTCCAGGTGTAATTGGAGTGGTGCTGCAAATCGCGACCACCTTTGCTACCGCGATGTCACTGGTGCGGGAACGGGAACGGGGGACGTTGGAGCAACTGTTGGTCAGTCCACTCTCACGCTGGGGACTGATGTTGGGCAAACTGACGCCTTATCTTTGCATCGGCATGACCATGTCGCTGGTCCTCTTTTCGATCATGCACTGGTTGTTTGCCGTGCCGATTGCCGGAAGCTTGGTTGCGCTATTCGTTTCAACGTTAATTTATGTCTTCGCGTTACTGAGCCTGGGCTTGCTGATTTCCACACGGGCGCAGAATCAAATGCAGGCATTGCAAATGAGCATTACCTTGATCCTGCCATCAGTTTTCTTTTCCGGATTCATCTTTCCCCGCGAAACCATGCCTTGGATTTTCTATGCCATCGGCTCATGCCTGCCGACCACATACTTTATCGATTTAATGCGGGCAATCATCCTGCGCGGCGCCAGCCTTGGGGATTTTTGGATGCACCTTTGTATTCTCTCAGGCATGGGAATCGTCTTGTTTGTGGCTTGCTCCCTCCGATTCAAACAAAAGATTGCATAGTGCCGGAATTGTCAGCCCTTCGGGGCGGTAGTCAGTGGCGACGAGCGCGGGACGGAGCTGGCTTGAGATGGGTATTCGATGATGATGCGAGCCCCACGCCTGTAAGTGATATAGCCGTAGAACCACTGGAAGAGAACGGCGAGCTTGTTGCGGAAACCCACGAGGAAAATCAAGTGGATGATCAGCCACGCAAGCCAGGCTATAAATCCGGAGAACTCAAACTTGCCCACTTGCGCGACTGCGGCAGAACGGCCAATCGTCGCCATGGTCCCCTTGTCCCAGTATTTGAATGCAGGCCGCTTCACCGCGCCGCGAAAGGCGAGATCATCTGAAATGATCCTGGCCACCAGCTTCGCTTCCTGCATGGCTGCGGGTGATACGCCCGGGACGGGCTTGCCGCCGGGTTGCGGCACCAGGGCCATGTCACCGATCGCAAAGACCTCCGGGTGCGCGGGAATGCTCAGATCGGGATTCACCTTCACCCGGCCAGCGCGGTCGAGTTCAACGCCGAGCTTTCGCGTAAGGGATGTGGCCGAAACTCCGGCAGCCCAGATGATGTTGCCCGCGTGAATGGTTTCGCCATTTGCAAGGTCCAGACGGCCTTCCGAAATGTTTTTCACCATGGTGGAAGTCCGCACTTCAACACCAAGAGCTTCCAATTGCTTTTGTCCACTGACGGATAACTCGGGAGAGAACGTGGGCAGAATACGTGGCCCTGCTTCAATCAAAATAACATGGGCTTGCGCGGGATCGATTCTCCGGAAGTCAGATCTTAAAACATGTCTGGCAAGCTCGGCAAAGGCTCCCGCGAGTTCCACACCCGTGGGACCACCGCCGACCACGACAATCCTCATCAACCGATCGTGCGTGTCCGGGCTCGGCTCCGTCTCGGCCTTCTCGAAAGCCATCAGGATATTGCTGCGGATATGCAGGGCATCTTCCAGCGATTTCAAACCGGGAGCATGTTCCTCCCATTCTGGATGGCCGAAGTAGCTGGTGCAACTGCCCAGGGCAAGAACGAGATAATCGTACTCGAGCACACTGTCCTGCAGGATAACTTTCTTTTCCGCGAGGTTAAAATCAACCACCGTGTCGAGCAGTACCGTAACGTTTTGTTGGTTGCGCAGAATGGCACGGACGGGTTGCGCAATTTCCGGGGCGGATAGACCTGCGGTAGCCACCTGGTATAGCAGTGGTTGAAACAGATGGTGATTGGTCCGGTCGACGAGTGTGATCCTGGCATTCGGATCGTCGAAGTTTTTGCAAAACTCCAACCCGCCGAATCCTGCGCCCAAAACAACAATGTGAGGATGTTTGGTCTCCACCATGACTGACTCTTTATCGAAAGACGGAAAAATGCAAATCAACAACGAGACTCACGTGAGCTCTTGCGGCAGGTTAAAGCCGGTCTGGGAATTGGGATCCGTTTGCAATTGATTGTTGATCATGATCTTCTGCCAGGCCTTGCGGGAAAGGCTGGAGGTCAGGTCTTCAATCTGGTCCACCGCGCTCAAAACTACCGGGTCATCATATTCTTGCACGTATAGAGCGGCGATTTTGCCGATCAACGAGGACATCTCACTGCAGTAATCCAGGTAGCGGGAGAGTTCAAAGCGGGTCATGCTGCGCTTCGGAGAGGAGGCTGTTTGCGGGCCTTTGCCTTCGATGGTCTCAGGATCCTTCGTGAGCTGATGCATGTCGACGATATGGGCCAGGGAACGCAGTTCGTGAATCAATTTTAATGCCCGGTTACGTTTTAAGCGAATTTCCATGGTGAATAAGAAAAAAATGGCGCCACCCAACAGGATGACGGTATTCAAGGCCGCATCCATGGCCTGCAGCAGCTCGGAAAAACGATCGATATCCGTATTAATTTTCAGCTTTAAAAAAATTTTTATAATGATGGTCAGGAAAGCAATGACCAGAAACGCAATGCCGATGCGTAACGGAAAATGGGGTTTGGAAAGCGCGCCAGCTTTGACGGGAGATTTCTCAGCCACAGCGAGCAAATCTTCCGCCACGTGTCCGAGACTGGCGGTCGGAAAGCGTTCTTTTATTCGGTTGCGCAACCGGCGGACCGTTTCGACTATTTTTTCAGCGTCGAGGCTCCTGTACACACAGACAAAATCCCAAAGTCTGCCCTGGAGTCAAGCCACTAACGCCCCGGTGGACAGTATTGTTTCCCCGAATGCGTTAAATCTGTTAATTTAATCTCGTCGTTAGCAACCCGTACAATCAATTGAGTTCTCAATCTAAATCGAAACCAGCAGCAGCAGCGCCCCGACTACGCCTGCGGATTACTGCAACGGCGGAGTCCATTGTGCGGTCGGGCCATCCTTGGCTCTTTGCGGACAGCATCCATGAGCAGAATCGTGCTGGAAACACCGGCGAGTTGGCGGTCATCTATGATCGGAAGGACGAATTCCTGGCGGTGGGGTTGTATGATCCTGATTCGCCCATTCGAGTGCGTGTCTTGCATGCGGGCAAGCCGCAGACGATCGATGCCTCCTGGTGGCGAAATCGTCTACAGGAAACCTTGGCCAGGCGGGAAGGCCTCTTCGATGCGCAGACGAACGGGTATCGCTGCATCAATGGTGAGAGCGATGGCTGGCCGGGATTGGTGCTTGATCGCTATGGCGATGCTTTGGTGCTGAAACTTTATACGGCGGCCTGGCTGCCGCGACTGGGTGAACTCGTGCCGTTGATACGAGAGACTCAGGCTGGCGAACGCCTCATTCTCAGGCTAAGCAGAAACATCCAGCGATTGGCAGAAAAGGAATTCAAGCATGCCGATGGCGAAATTCTTTATGGCCCGGGTCTTAATGAGCCGGTGATCTTCCTAGAGACAGGATTGCGATTCGAGGCAGACGTGTTGCGCGGGCAGAAGACCGGGTTCTTTTTGGATCAGAGGGAAAATCGTCGGAAAGTCGAAGCTTTGGCCAAAGGCCGCGCAGTTTTGAATGCTTTCAGTTTTTCAGGAGGATTCTCATTATACGCGGCCAGAGGCGGTGCGAAATCCGTGACCGATTTGGATATCAGCGCCCATGCGCTGGCGAGCGCGGAGCGCAACTTCAAACTCAATGCAGACATACCAGCGGTGGCGGGCTGTCCACATGAAATGGTGCAGGCAGACACGTTTGAATGGTTGGATAAGAGTGCAAACAGAAAATTCGATTTAATCATTCTCGACCCTCCCTCTTTGGCGAAGCGCGAGGCTGAACGCGCTGGAGCCATCCGTGCCTATGGAAAGCTCGTGGCCGCGGGAATTCGGTGTCTCAATAACGGAAGTGTTTTGCTGGCAGCGTCCTGTTCTGCTCATGTTTCTGCAGATGAGTTTTTTGCGGTGGTGCGGCAGACGGCCGCAGGGTCAGGTAGAAAGTTTGTCGAACTGGAAACCTCCCTGCATGCGCCGGATCATGCGGCGCGATTTAAGGAAGCAGAGTACCTAAAGGCAATTTATCTGCGCTTTGATAAATAAATCGTCTCTGAGAGCAAAAAATCCCCGTCCCGGTATTTCAGAACGAGGATGCAAGCGTGCGGAATCGACAATTAGAACAAGCTGCTGGCCAGAGAGCCAACGATGCTGAGCGGACCCTGGTCTTCCAGGCCTTCGGTGGCCTTATCCAGCTTTTGAAGCGTCATCTTGGCATTCTTGTAAAACTCCTGATCGTTTATCAGCTTGCCGACCGAACCCTGGCCCTGGTTCACCTTTTGCAAAATCTCTTTCGCATTTGTCATCGTCGCGGTGGCTTCGACGTAAAGTTTGTCATCCTTGAGCAGCTTGCCGACCGTGCCTTGACCTGAGTTGACCTGGTCCACCACCTTGCGCGCTTCAGCAACGGTTTGCTGTATCTCTGTGGCGGTATTCTGAAGGTTGGTTACTGAGGCATAAGCACTGTTGTAGAGCGAGTCGTCATAGATCAATTTTCCGACTGTTCCCTTACCCTCGGCAATCTGACCGGAGATGCCTTGGAAGTTCGCAATGATGGCGCTTAATTTCGGATTATTTTGGCGCATGAAATCGGTGAAAGGTCCCAGCAAATTGTCAATCTTATCACCCGTGAAGCTCTTGGTGAGATTCTGCACACCGCTGGCGACATCGTCCAATTTCGCTATCAACGTACTGAGGTCAGGTTGTTCGGTTGTGGCGATCAACTGATTCTGTTCCATCTTCGGAGAATTGGGGTTGCCAAAGTCGAGAGCTACAAAATAATTGCCCATCAAACCGGTGAATTTGATGGTAGCCTTGCTGTCGGTATGCACGGGGGTATCCTTGTTCAGGCGTAGCACCACTTCGACCTTGGCTTCATTGGTCGCGAGTTGGATTTTTTCGACCTGTCCGACCGGCACACCAGCCATCTTGACTGCATCACCTACTTTTAAATCCTGAATATTATTGAAGCGGGCTCGCAGATGATAGCCGGGTTTGAAGATGTTCACCCCACCGATGAGTTCGAGGATAATAAAGGCAGCTAATACCGCCAGAAGCACAAAAATGCCCAGCCGGGTTTCCAGCGTATTTTTCATAGAGCTTAATTTTTAACGGAGTTTGAAATCTGCGTTCAAGAACTTTTGGATGATTGGTTCGGAATTTCGTTTCACCTCATCCGGAGTGCCCACAGCCAGGATTTTTCCTTCGCTGATAAAGGCGATGCGGTCAGCCACACCAAATGCGAGGTCGCGATCATGGCTGACGATAATCGAAGTAACGTGGATCTGCCTGTTTAAATTTACAATTTCTTCACCGATAACCACGGCGGAAAGCGGGTCGAGTTCGCTGGTTGGTTCATCATAAAGAATCAACTCAGGCTCAATGACCAGGGCGCGGGCGATGGCCACCCGCTTTTTCATGCCGCCCGAAAGCTCGCTGGGCAGTCTGTCCTCCTGCCCTTTCAAGCCAACTACCTCCAGTTTTTCCGCCACAATCCGGGCAATCTCACGCGGTGGCTTGAGCCGGTGTTCGGAAAGGTAGAGTCCCACATTTTCGCCCACCGTCAGCGAATTTAACAGGGCTCCAGACTGAAATACCATGGCCAGGCGGTGGTGTTCCATGACCTCGGGGGAGAGAATCGGTTCACCATTGATCAGGATTTCCCCCGCGTCTGGTTCCTCGAGGCCGATGACGTGTTTAAGCAGCACGCTTTTCCCGCTGCCGCTGGGACCCATGATAACGAAAATTTCACCGGGGCGAACCTCCAGGTCCAGACCTTTGAGGATTTCCTGTCCATTAAAACTTTTATGCAGTCCCTGAACCTTGACGCTGACACCATGTTTTGCTGAGTTGGCCGAATTATTCATGAATCGAGGAAATTAGAGCATCAGACGGGTCAGGAAATAATCCAAAATCACAATCAGGACAATGCAATTTACGACAGCCTTCGTCACGGAACGGCCGATGCCGCGCGGCCCACCGATGGTTTGCAGCCCTTGATGGCAGCACACGACACCGATCACAAGTGCAAAAATAAAGCTTTTAACCAGGCCGTTAATGACATCACCGAAATCCACCACTTCCCTCAGGTTGGTAAAGAACGCCTGGAATGACACCGCAATTTTATGATTCAGGGCAGACACCAGAGCGCCGCCGCCCCAGCCAACCAGAATCGAGAAGATTACGAGAAGCGGCAGGGCCACGGCAATGGCCGTAAGCCGGGGGAGCACCAGATAATGAATCGGATTGATGTTCATCGTGCGCAGGGCGTCAATTTCCTGGTAAACACGCATCGAGCCGATTTCGGCCGTCATCGAAGAGCCAATGCGGCCGGCGATCAGGATGGACATCATTACCGGGGCGAGTTCCTTGGCCATGGAAATCCCAACGAGGCCGCCGACCGAGTTGGTAAGGCCGCGTTCCACCAGCACCGGGCCGGTAAGCAGCGCAATCACACCTCCAATAAAGAAGGAGAGAATGCAAACCATTAACAGGCTGGCATTGCCGATTTCGAAAAACTGATCGAAAGTCTTCTGCCTTTGACGCCAAACGAGTGGCAGCGAGCGCACCGTCCGCCAAAAAAGAAGCATCAATTCGCCAATATTTTGAAACATAAAAGAATTTGCCGTTAGCGCCCTTTTGAATCCTCAGGCGAAGGAACCTGCTCCTTGCCCATTGGAATATAGCACACGCGCCAATGTTTACCTTCACCGGTCGATTGATATTGCACCAGCCCAAACAGCAACGAGAGCTTTTTCTTTTCCGGTGAAGCTTCATGCCGATAAAGATTCCAAAGCAATGATTGGCTGGAAGCCTTCGTTCGTGGATTCTTCTCAGAACGCCACAAGGCATAAACCTGGGAATAATTCCGTTCAATACTCTTATTGGTTGGAAAGAAAGGCTCCAGCAGCGATAGAACCTGAAGCCTTTCATTACCATTTAACTCCCATCTATGGGTGAAGAACGGCAGGAAGGCGACTCGCCGGGCGTAAACGCCTGTATCCGTGTTCTTCTCCCGGGTGTCGGAATAAAGGAACAGGAGAATCCGCGTGCGTTCGCGATCCAACGGGGACGACAGGATGCGGTTGTATTTATAAACCGGCCACAGGTAAGTATTGCTTACCAGGTTGGTGCTGTGGGCCTCGCTGTAAATTGGCCAAAAACGCGTGATTGTTTTGCCCGGGCCGCGCGCAATGGCGACAAAGGGCCAGGGCATGTCGTATTCGCGATACCCCTTTTCGCGATCGTCTGTCCAGGTGAAGAAGGGCCACAGAATGGAGGTTGAATCACGGTTCTTGGAGTGAAAGCGAACGTAAAAGGGAATGATTGCGCGCTGATGAGAGATATTCTCCGTGCCAATGTCAGCGGTTACCTCCGAGTAGATAGGCCACAAGATGAAACGCCGGTCATGCCCGGGAATTTGGGTTACATCACCAAAGCCGTTGGTGCTGCTGGTGACATCCTTGTGTTCATGTCCAGCCAGAGGCAGGACCTGCCAGCCCTTAAGCCCGTTGCCATGGCGCAAATGGAAAATGGGGTAGGGCATGTTTTTCGTCACAACGTCGCGCTTACGGGTTTCAACGTAAAAAGGCATCATGACGAAGTTGATTTCGTCGCGGAAAAGGCGGTTACGCAAATGACCGTAGAAGGGGAGGACAGAGGTGTAGTTCTGGCCTGGCTCTACCGATCGCTGCTGGATATAGATCGGGAACAGGGCGAAGCGATGGTTCGTATTGCCGCTCTGGGTTCCACCGGTCGCAAAGTTGAAAAGCTGCCCGATTTGCCAGCGAGTTTCCTTTCCAAACTTGTCGTAAGTCAGCAGTGGATAAAGAAAATCGTACTCCTCGTATTCGAGGGTCGGATCGGTTGTTCTGGAGAAAAAAGGAGGAATGGCCCACTGATGCTGCGTTTCCTTTTGTTCGGAATAAAAAAACGGTCCAGCCGCCTCAACCCGGTGACCTGGCGCGAGGGTTAGATCAAATTCATCAAAAAGTGGTCCTGCATGAATGGATTCGGCGACCGCTTGCAAGGGAGCAAGCAGGCAGGTAAAACCTAGGCACCAGATACTTAAATGTTTACTAATGGCCATTACCGATCACACAAATGTTCGGACGCAAAATACCACGGCAAAAGACTCCTCTCGTCAAGCACAGTAATTCAGAGTAAGAGGCCTTAAAATGCACACGTTAACGCTAACTTCACTCGTGAAGCTCAGAATTGGGCGGTTTAACATATGGATTGACTTCGCCACGGTTTTTTCTATGCTCGCGTTAATTGAGGTTTTTACCTCGGTTCCTCCCGACCCAGTGTCGACCGTGCATTGTCGCCGCTGGGTTGTTTTTTCGCTCCGCCACTCCGCAGACTAAGCAGACTTAGGACTGCTGGCAAAAAGGTCAAACTCGCAATCATGCACATGGCCACACCGGTGGACATTACGTATCCAAGGCTGCGAATCCCTTGATGCTGGGCCAAAATCAAACTGCCAAAGCCGGCAATTGTGTTCAGCCCAGATATGAAAACCGCTTTGCCGGTGCTTTTGGCAAGAATCCCCGGATCTCTATCCTCTGCAAACCGATTCAAGATATGAATCCCGTTCGTGACCCCGATTCCGATGACGAGAGGGAGGGTCATGATGTTCGCGGGATTAAATGGAATGTTAAAAAATCCCATGATACCTCCCATCCAGATGGAACCAATGGCCACGGGCAGGAGCGCCAGAAGCAGGGATGCAAAGCTTCGAAAGTGAATCAATACCATGATTACAATGGCGGCCAGGGCATAATAGGCAGCCTGGATATAACTATCCTTCAGCAGCGTGGTGTATTCGTAAAGCTGCACCGGCGTGCCAGTCACATTCGGGTCAACCGTGCGCAATTCCTTCACAAATTCCTCCTGCTTATCGCGCTGCCAGACATCTTCCCTGGGATAAACCTGTAGTAAATACTTGTGAGTTTTGCCAATGAAACGGTTATACAATGCCGGTGGCAAATCCTTGATCTGCAGCCGGGAGCTGTCGTCCTGGTCGCGCAGAGACTGAAAAGTTTCGTGCACGTCATCGAACAAGGCCTGCTGGTACGCGGCTAATTTTTCCGAAGCCACCTTGGGGTCCATACTCAACATCTGTTTGCGCAGGTCATTGATTGAGTTCCGCAGGGTCAGCAGTTGGTCTGAGAGCTTGGGTTCTTCCTTCGCCGGAGCAGTCGCCACTCTCGCGTTATCACTGTTGTTCGTGAAGTTGAGAGAAATCGGTTTGAGAGGAGCGGCAGCTTCATCCTCCTTGACGGCTTCAGCCGCCGCGCCCATGTAGCCGTAAGTGGAATAAAGAGTATAGCTGAGCTTATTCAAATCAACCGGCGCCATGTCCGTGGGGCGAAACTGAATCGGGGCGATTTCCTTTTTGACCTCACCAATCAATTTCAGTTTTTCGGAGGCATCTTCGACGATGTAAGGAGCCATTGAAATGACATCCGCGACCGCCGGCAGTTTCTTCAGCTTCTTCTCGAGCTCGACTGCCCGCTCGGGAGTATCGGCAACGACCGCCGCAAAGAGAACCGACCTCGCATTGGTCCGGGAGCCGGAATCATTGGTCCGGGAAGCGGAATCGATCAGCTTTTTTTCAAACACCACCGCAGGCAACCCCTCGGACTGCATGTTAAGCAGATCGTAATCAAAAAAGACTTTGCGAAACTGGGTCAGCGACAGGGCAGTCAGGAACAGCGTGATAACAATTACGGTAATGGGACGATGCAGCCAAATCCTCTCAATGCGGGCTCGAAGTTCAACCTGCGCCGGCGGTTTCGCCACAATCTTGCGCGGCTCATGATCAATTGCATTCTGCCGACCGCGATACAGCAGCACCGGCAGCAATGTCATCATCGGGATGAAGCAAACAATCATGCCGCCCCCGCAAATGACACCCATTTCCTGGATGCCCTTGAAGTTGGTGAAAGCCATCGCCCCGAAGGCGGCCGCCGTCGTCAATGCCCCCGTGAATATTCCCTGGCCGGTGTAAACGATGGCCTTGCGCATGGCCGCATCCTCGCTTCGACCCAGCCGCAACTCTTCTTCATAACGCGTGATGAGATGCACGCCAAAATCAATCGCCAAACCAATAAGAATCGGAACAAAAGTGATGGTGAGAATATTGAGATGGCCGACCACCAGCGTGGTAAAGCCCATGGTGTAGCCCAGGCCGATGATCAAACAGAGCGTGGCCTTGAGCGGACGCCCCGTTTCCTGGTAACCATAAATGAAGATTGCCGCGCAGAGAATCAGTGAAACAATGCTCGCAACCATGGAATCCTTCTGAGACTGCCCCATCTCGTCGTGCTCCAACACCGGTTCACCCGTGACGCCCACGTTCAGGCCCGGCACTTCGCGTTCTGTTTGCGCAACCAAAGTCCGAAGTCGATCCACGGCGTCACCATTGAGTTCCTCGGTTTTGGCGCGGGCCGTCACCAGGTAAACCCGGCCTTTATCATAGGTGATATAAATTTGCTGTTCCGCTTCGTTGCCGGCATCGAAGAGAGCGTAGATGGCCGGGGAAACCGGCGCGCCCGGACGTTGCAAGCTGCTGGTGGCTTCCTTGACGATGCGATCCAGCATCGGCACGGCCTTCACCATGGCCTCATTCTCAGCATTAGCCTCGCGCTTCGCATGCAGGAACTCGTAATTGATCATCGCAAAGAGCGATGACATGTTGGTTGCCTGGGTGAATTTGTTGATGAAGGGAATGTAATCCGAGAGCATCACCCGCAGCTCCTTCAGATCCTTTTCCGGGAAGAACAAAAGCGCCTTGGAACCCATCATGGTGGGATCACCCTTGTAAAAAACATCCGTGAAGAGATTTGTTTCCGCCTCGAGCTTCGCTCCCAATCGCTCCACAAATTGGCGGTTTTTGTCCATGTTCTCACTCTCCACGACCGTCACGAGATCGTCCTGAGTGGGAAATTCCTTCTTAAATTTCAGGTAATTCTGATGATACTTTTTATCCGAACCGACAAGGTTATCGCGACTGACATCAAATTGCAGATGGAAAACCGTGTATAGGACACACAGGCCAAACAGGAAGAACTGTGGCCACAGGAAAAGCCAGCGATGCCGCGCGATGGCGTCTGCCAACCGGCCCAATGCCCTGCCAAATAATGTGTCACCTAACGAATTCATTTAATACAAACACAAACAATCGAATCAGTATCCCCAAACAAAAAGCGAACACGATTTTTAAATTCGCCGCATCTAACCTGATATTGGGCTGGAATATTCATAAGCGCTTTCTAAAGTAGACAGCCGACTCATCATAGCCCAAAGCCTGGTAAAAGGACGAGGCCCTGCGAGTGGCCAGGGCAATCAACTTCGAGCCTCGCAGGGAGGCCCACTGCTCAAAATCTTCCATCAGTAATTTGCCAATGCCCTGTCGGCGGAAATCCTCCAGCACCATGATTTCCTCAACCCACGCCACGCGCCCGTTGGCAAAAAAAGTAAAATGATCAAAACCCAAAACGTAACCGACCGTCTTATTTTCCAACTCTGCAACGGAGAGATGGGCATCGCCGGCCGACAGCAGATTTGCAAAGGAATTTGCAAAGGCTTTTCTCTCCACCTCGAATGAAGTGGCGAACTTCCGCGCAAGTTCCATTATGGAATCCTCGTCCTTCGGCTCCCGCGGTGCGAATTATAATCATGTAGTGGCAACTCGACGACCGCCAATTTCAACCCGGCATCCTCCGTGAATTCGCGGTGGAATAAAGTTCCTTCACGTCGTCATGGTCCTCCAGGGCGTCCGTCAACTTGGTCACGGCGGACACCGCACCTGGATCGCTCAGCGGAACTGTCAGGCTGGGGATATAGGTCACCTGTGCCGAAGCGCACTTAATACCTTTGGCTTCGAGCGCCTTGTGGACCGGCTCGAAATGGCCCGGGTCGGTCAGAACCTCAAATCCTTCAGGCTCGGCTTTAAAATCTTCCGCCCCGGCTTCAAGCGCCACTTCCATCACACTATCTTCGCTGGCTCCCTCACGCGAAATAATCATCTGCCCTTTACGCTGAAACAATCGACTCACGGAGCCGGCAGTGGCAATCGCTCCTCCAGCCTTTGGTCAGCAGACTGCGTATTTCCGCTGCGGTTCGATTGCGATTATCAGTGCTCAACTCAATGAGCATGGCCACGCCATTAGGACCATAAACCTCATACGTTAAATCTTCGAAATTGCCCGTCTCACCGCCTCCCGTGCCCTTCTTGATCGCCCGCTCGATATTCTCATTCGGCATGTTTGCGCCACGGGATCTGAGCAGTGCCATGCGCAAGCGGGGATTCATATCCGGATCACCGCCGCCAGCTTTGGCGGCAATGCTGATTTCCTTCGCCAACTTGGCGAAGATCTTGCCCCGTTTGGCGTCAATCGCACCTTTGAAGGTCTTTACCTTTGCCCATTTACTATGACCGGCCATAATTCAATCCAATTGCAAATTTCGAACTTCGAATTCTAAAGCTATCCGCAAGGTTATCAAGTGCTCAGGCGGGAAATCCAGCTTTCTTCCTGCCATTTTTGGATTTCAAAAACCATCACAAATCCTTAGTTCTCAATAAAAAACCAATTCCATTTTTGCGCCAATGGCCATGTGAAATTTTTTAACCTTCCGATACCTTCCGATACCGTCCGATGGCTTCCGATACCGTCCGAACCACCCGCGCATGCCGAATTGGAAAGCGACTTCCCACAAGGGACTACGGACGACAAACAGCTGACAACTTGCGATCTGGCTCTCATTCGAAATTCAAAAATAAAAGATGTCCCGTTAACTCACGTTAGCTCCCGACAACTCCCATTAACTCACGGTTTTTCAGTTCCTTAAAGTACCCGTCGATCAGGCTTCCTCCCTCTCGCCCTAAGTCTTTGGTAAAAGGGTTGAAGCTCAATCCAGCATTTTTAAGTAAGTTTTTCATAGCTCCAAGATGCTCTGCATCGCTCATTAACCTCTAATTTGTGCATTACTATCTCCTAACAACACTAACTCAGTCAACATATATCTACCTAATATTAGAAGTATTTTAGTCCTTCGCCCTCACTCGCGCACGCGACCCGCGATTGCACTCCTACCGCCAGGCTCGTGGTCGGGCGCGTCACTCCGTGCGCGCCGCACTGACATCGTCCGCAATTTCCCCTCTCTAACTGCCCCACTCGCGTACGCCAACCACGACTCAACCCCACCTTCATTTCGCAGTGCAGAGGGAAAATGGCGCTTTCAGATCGCCCCATCATACTGGGTCCCGGAGCGCCGGTTTCCGAACTGGCTTACGATGCATTATCAACGAAAACGCATCTGCCCTCCACCATTCGCGTAAACTTTGGACTGTCATAAACCTATCACTGTCCATAATCCTGCGTTCCAGTTCCATCCCTGCACATTGAATACCCGTCAGAAGGAGTAAAAGCCAAGCAAGGATCGTGACAACGGTTAAGTTTGTCCGGGCTGTTTTCAATCTGTCGCGGACATTTTCTCCCTGGGAATAAAGTCTGTGTATTACATTACATCACCACTGTTTACCGAGGTACCATTCACCCGACTCAAGATCATGTTTCAGCAGGTATTCGTGGTTGTCCATGCCTCGCACTTTGAAATAATTGGCTCGGGGCCACTCCGGTTTGCCCTCGACTTGATACCAGCGGTCAACCACGTCTCCCACCCCGATTGCTTCTTGTTCCCAAACAAAGAGGCGAGGCAGCTCATCGCCTTTTGCTTCGGCGTGGCACTCAACTTTAACCGGAACCAGTTTCATACGCAGACGCTTGGTGGATCAGGTTTGGACTAATCTGCATAGGTATAGCCAAAAGCAATATCATCGACCAGCCGGGTGTAAGCAAACCTCAGTCCCGCTCCAATTTTTGGAATAAACAAACGGCTGGCAGCCTCAAGCACGGCGAAGTTCCCACCCGATCGGAGAGAAAGGACCCATGCACAATGGAACAGCACGGGCAAGGTAAGGCCAATACCCCAATAGAGCGGCAGCTGATAGATGGCGAATGTTATGTCGGAGGGGGGAAATAAGGAAAGTCGAAGCGTGCTTCGCCTGCAAGCCACTCAGACTCGCCGATAGCCAGGAAGAGGATTGTTAATAAAACATCCCGGAAACAGTATGATGCGAAACCGAAGAGAGTTTCTAATTGGATTTGTTTGCGGCCTTGCCGCCGTATTTCTCATTGGGCTCGTGCTGATCGTCACTGGTGCTTTTGACTTCTCTGCTTCAAGCAAACCCGGAGTTATCGAGAACAAGCTGGCACCATATGCCTTTGAGCGCTCCATGGTTAGGCGGGCTCCCAAACAGAACAATCCGTTCACCAATGAACCTTCTGCTCTGGCCGTCGGCATGGCGCACTACAAGGAGAACTGTATTATCTGTCATGGCGCTCCTGGCTCCGAACCCGTCGAACTGGCAATGGGACTCAATCCATCTGCACCGTCGCTCCAGGAGCCGGACATCCAACAGATCTCCGACGGGCAAATGTTTTGGATTATCAAGAATGGCGTTCGCTGGAGCGGGATGCCTGCTTTTGGCATGACTCATAACGACACTGAAATCTGGAAAATCGTCTCCTTCGTCCGTCACCTGCCACAGTTGACACCGGAAGAGAAAGGGAATCTCAACCGGGAACCTGAGCATGACCATCACCAAGGTGGGAGCGGAGCACATCCCGAGAGTTCTCCCTGAATTAAAGCCAGTGCTGCTGGTTCCGGGAACGAGAGGAGTGAACATGAAAACGGCGCACATGCTCAGGCAGCAGCTGGAGTTGATCTTCCAATGGTACGGAGGGATGGTGAATCCACGAACCGGGATGTTCGAATACCTCTACCTCCCTCAACAGGACAGCCTGGTGCAAGAACGATGTTCCAGGTGTACTTCCAGGATCTGCCTGGTTCTACCTCATCGGATTTTTATTACAAACGACCATTGAGAAATGGAAGTCCCAGCTGGTAACAAAGTGAGTTGACTCGTCAGGAGATC
The DNA here is from genome assembly GCF_000172555.1 of Pedosphaera parvula Ellin514. Classification (NCBI taxonomy): domain Bacteria; kingdom Pseudomonadati; phylum Verrucomicrobiota; class Pedosphaerae; order Pedosphaerales; family Pedosphaeraceae; genus Pedosphaera; species Pedosphaera parvula. The sequence continues at coordinate 71,786 of NZ_ABOX02000016.1, read as the reverse complement.
GTCCCATTAACAAATTGGGTCGAGACAGAAAAGTTGTCGTTCCCAAATGGTTCTCGTTTTGCGTCAATTAGGGGCTATCCAAGTGTTCGCTTTTGCCAGTTCCAGTCCGGCAGATCCGCCCCCGAAGCGCCGGTTTCCAAACTGGCTGACGATGCAATATCAACGAAAACGCATTGGCTCTCCATCGTTCATGTAAACCCCTATTGGAAACGTGCGCTCTGGGCTGCCGCCAACTTTATTTAATGACTTCCTGCAACTTCCCCAAAACATCCTCATCCGGCTTTCTGGACACCAACGTACCTTTCTTGCCGATTGGAATAACCACCTGAAAATGTTTCGGACTCATTTTGAACGGTGTCTCCGCACTGAATCTTTCAAGGAACTCGTAAGACGCCGGTTCATTCGCTGAGATGGGAATCCTTATTCCCATTGGAAACATAAAACGACCGCCAATTCTCAAATTTACGATAAAGAGCGACCGCTGCCATTTTTCATTCCCCTGTTTCAAAAATTCTTCCGGCCAATCGATGTTTGGCAGAGCAGAATTTTTCCATTTCAGAGCGCAAGTGAACGACAACCAGATCGGATCACTTGGTAGTTTTGGCGACAGATGATTTTCTAATATGAAGTTTATGGCTCGCCGATAATCCCCAGGTGCCAACACCCAATCCATTGATTCCGCTCGTCCCGGCCTACCAAAAACCTCAACCGCCTTCTCTCTGATTTTTGGGACGTAATTTTCTTTATCAAGATATGGATTCAAATTGAGTGTGAGCTTTTCAGCTTCTACAGGCTCAAAGTAGGTTTCCAAGAAACCGTGCATCTTCTGTATGGCCTTGAGCGTGTTACTAGGCCGAATGGCATGACCCCAGCAACTACCCTTGGGCGGACGATATGTAAACATAGGAAATCAATTAGAAACCGAACGCCCAAGTCCAGCGACAGCCGGGACAGCGGCGGTGCGTTCTGGTTGGACCTCGTCGTAATCATCTTAATCTCTCCACATCTTCTAGCAACGCGATGTAATCACGTGGGCGGCGATCCGGCCACTTCCGATAGTATGGAACGAGAAACGCCTCGCGAAAGAATGAAATGCTGAAGTAGTCACACCAAATTTCGTGCGGCAAATTGTGGAAAGCGTCTGCAAGGTCGGATGCCTGCTCCCCGTGTCCGCTTCCCGCTAGCATCCGAATATCAACGAGCGCGTGGTGCAGCAAGTCGCACAGCTTCTTCTGTTGTGCTTCATTCAGTGGTCGTGAGTCTGGGTGCATGATGGGTAAGGGGTCTAACTATGAATATACGAACAGTGATTTGTATATTAAAACCTGTCTACTAGCCGAATCCCAATGTCGCAAACAGTTTTTAATCAATAAAACTTGCCCACACCATACGACCCTCGGTTTGAATATTAAAACAAAAAATCCAAAAACACTTTCGCCTGCCTGTCCGCGATCCATCTTCATTTTCCAACTAACACCAACGCTGTAATCTTGCCTTCATCCCAACAATCCGCTAATCTCTTCCTATTCGCGGAGACAATATGATCCAATCAACCGATTCTTTTGAATGAAGCGCTTGCTATCCATCTTCGCCATCTTGTTCTGCGCCGCGACAGCCTTCGCCACGTCCCCCGCTCTCATTCCACTGCCGCAACAGATGGTGCTGCAGACGGGCACGTTCACACTTTGTCCGGCGCAATTGATACCGGGCGCACCTGCACCGGCCGTGACTAAAATCCTTGTGGACACGGCGTCGCGGGAAACCGGCGAATATCTCGCCGCGCAGCTTTTTAAATCCACCGGCTACCGGTTTGAAATCGCTACGAACTCCGGTGCCGCGCCAGTCGCCGGAACGATTCTGCTCACGACGAACAGCGCCCTCGCAATTCTTGGTGTGGAAGGCTACGAGTTAACCGTGGCCACCAACTCTGTCGTCATCCGTGCGCCAGCTTCCGCGGGAGTTTTTTACGGCGTGCAATCTCTTTTGCAATTGCTGCCGCCCGAAATTTTTTCACCCCGTCCGGTTGTCGGGGTGCCGTGGACCATTCCGTGCGTTTACATCCAGGACGCGCCGCGATTTCCCTGGCGCGGCTGGATGCTCGACAGCGTTCGCCATTTCTTCAACAAGGACGAAGTCAAGGAATTCGTCGACGCAATGGCGCTTCACAAATTGAACATGTTCCACTGGCATCTGGACGATGACACCGCCTGGCGTATTGAGATTTTGAAATGGCCGTTGTTGACCCAGGTTGGCGCTTGGCGGACCAACGTTAACTTCGGACTCAATCCTCGCTCGAGCACCGCTTACGGCGATGATGGTCGTTACGGTGGTTTCTACACGCAGGCAGACATTCGCGAGATCGTGGCCTACGCGGCGCAACGGCATATCACCGTCGTGCCAGAGATCGAGATGCCCGGCCATTCCTCGGCTGCGCTAAACGCATATCCGCAATTCGGTTGTGGTTGCCAAACCTGCTCCAGTCCGCCCGGCAGTCTCGACAACACGAACTCGAATGCTGGTGGCGTGTTTTGCGCGGCGCGTCCGGAAACGATGGCATTCCTGCAGGACGTTTTGACGGAGGTGATGGATCTTTTTCCTGGTCCCTACATCCACGTTGGCGGAGATGAAGTGAATTCGTCGAACTGGCAACAACATTCATTGGATCAAACTTTAAAGAGCAGCCTCGGCATTACTTCGATGCAGCAATACCAGGGTTATTTCACGCAACAGATCGCCAACTGGCTCAAGAGCCGGGGCCGCACGATGATCGGCTGGAGCGAAATCATGAATGGCGGACTCGTCACGAATGCAGTGGTGATGGATTGGTTAACTGGCTCAAGCAGCCGCGCGCAACAGGCCGCCACCAATCAACAATTCGCCGTCATGACGCCGACCTCGACTTGCTACATCAATTACGTCGAGAACCCTGGCGTGACCTGGTCCGTCGAGCCGCCCAGCCAGAGCGGGACAGTGACGCTGAGTACGGTCTACAACTTCGAGCCGATTCCGGCGAACCTCCCGGCGGCATTCACGAATTACATCCTCGGCGCGCAAGGGAACAACTGGGCCGAATTCATTCCCTCTCGGTTGAACATGGAATTCAAAATGTTTCCGCGTTTATGCGCTCTCGCAGAGGTGACTTGGACGGCGCCTTCGCTGAAGAATTACACGGACTTCTCCAATCGCCTCGCGATTCACAAACAACGGCTCACACAAATGGGCGTGAATTACAACCCCTCCCTGACCCCGCCGCAAATTGCTGCCTGGACCGCCTCGCAAATCTCAACCAGCCTCTCTGTTCTCTCCTGGGACATTACCTCCAGCGTCACGACGGCTGGTGAAATTGACGTGAGTTTCTGCTGGAAGACAGGAGCAAATGGTCTGGATATCGCCTGGGCCGCGCTGCTGGAGAATGGAGTTGAGATCGATCGCGACACCCATGCGGGGTTTACCGGTGCCACCCCGAGCCGACCGGCGTACGTTTTACGCCTGCCTGCCCGCAAGCCCGGTGCCACCTACATCCTGCAAGCGTTTGCGGCGGGTCGGAGCGGCACAAATTCCAACGGCGTGATCTATCGCCCCAACTGGGACTGATATGAGGAACAAACTTTCATTCAAAAACCTGTTCGTTGGCGGCGGCTTGCTGGCGTCAATGGCCGTTGCGCACGCACAATCTCTCACCATCAACACCTTCGCCGGTCATGACGCGCCGGGTAGCAAGGACGGTCTCAGCAGCAGTGCGCGCTTCCGGCATCCGAACAGCATCGCCGCCGACAGTGCGGGCAATATCTATGTCGCCGACACGGAGAACAGCACGATTCGGAAAATCACGCCCAACGGCTCCGTGAGCACATTTGCCGGGTTTGCTGGAACCTTCGGCAGCGCGGATGGTGTGGGAACGAATGCCCTGTTTTATGCCCCGCAGGGAATCGCCGTGGACAGCGCGGGTTTTATCTATGTCGCCGACACCGCGAACGCGACGATTCGGAAAATCACGCCCGCTGGTGTAGTGAGCACGCTCGCCGGTTCCGCCGGAAATATTAACAGCTTCGACGGCACTGGAATTAACGCCAATTTTTATCAGCCACGCAGCCTAGCAGTGGACAACGGAGGCAATGTTTATGTCGCAGATACATGGAACCACACCATTCGCAAAATCACCCCCGCTGGTTTGGTGAGCACCTTGGCCGGATTGGCCGGCAACCCCGGCAGCGCAGACGGCACGAATAGCAAGGCCCGATTCAACAGGCCATCTGGAATTGCCGTGGACAACGCGACCAATCTTTTCGTAACCGATTTTCACAATCACACGATTCGCAAAATCACACCAGGTGGCACGGTCACCACGATTGCCGGGTTGCCGGGTGTTTGGGGCAATGCCGATGGGACGAATAACGTCGCTCGTTTTTTTCAGCCACAGGGAATTGTGGCCGACAATGCTGGCAACCTCTTCGTCGCTGATTCGGGCAACCAAACCATCCGCAAAATCTCCCCTAGTGGAACGAACTGGATCGTGAGCACGGTCGCTGGATTGTCCGGAATCGCGGGAAACGCTAATGGCACGAACAACACCGCACGGTTTTATTTCCCAGCCGATGTCGCGCAGGACATCGCGGGTTACATCTACGTGGCCGACCTCGGCAACAACGCCATTCGCACCGAGCGCATCGTGCCACCCACGTTGCAACTCTCCAGGGCGGCGAACCAGTTTATTTTCGCCTGGCCCGTGTCCGCCAGTGGATTCGTTCTGGAAAGCGCCCACAATGTGTCCCCCGGCGCGCAATGGATTCCCCAAACCAACACCGTCTTCATTTCCGGCGATTATTTTGTAGCCACAAACAACCCGGCATTTGCCCCAGCCTTCCACCGCTTGCACCGCCAATAACACTGTCCAGCCCGCACCCCCAGGGCGCCGGTTTCCAGACCGGCTTACGATGAAGGAACGGCGAAAATGCTTGGTTGCTCTTCATCGTTCGAAAGGGCAGACCCTGAATGGCAGTCTTTTAACTTGCCTTCTGGTTGTTCCGATACAACCAGAATCCCAGCACAACATTTAAGCCCATCGCCGCTGCGTGAACGGGGAAAATATTGTAACACGCAATCTTAAGGTCCTTCTCAACGTAGGCTAATCTTCCTTGAAGCAACTCTCCACCTTTTAGGTGAAGCTTGGCGTAAGCTTTGTAAGCTTTTTGTCCCGGGCCGTTGACATCGCCATGGGAGTAGTAACCCCATATCTCAGCGCAGGTAAGTGCAACAATAAACAAGTTCATCATCATCAATGCTATAAAGACTAGATTTTTATGTTTGTACATACTTGTTTAATCAGGACCTCCAAACTCATTCAAAAGGCGCTTAATGTTCATCTAACCAAAGTAATGACACTTCTGTGTCTTCCCATTGACTCCAAATAACCGAATTCAACCCAGTTCAGGCTAGCCAAATTCCTTCCCCGCTTCAAAATATTCTTTTTTGATTCCTCTATGTGCTACTCAGCTATCTCCTTCTTAGAAAAACATTCTGTCACCTCTTTGTCTCGTTTGCAGACTTATGAGGTGTTATGATGAACTCCAACGTAATGGAAACCAGCGATGCCAATCTCGTCGCCGAGAGCCTGACCGGGAACCGCGAGGCGTTTGGCCAGATTGTGGCCCGGTACCAGACGCTCATTTGTTCCCTCGCTTACAGCCGTACCGGCAGCCTGACTCAAAGCGAAGACCTTGCGCAGGAAACTTTTATCGCCGCCTGGCGACAACTGGGAGGCCTTCGCGAGCCGGACAAATTGCGCTCATGGCTCTGTGGTATCGCCCGCAATCATATCTACGACGCCATAAAAAAACGCGGACGCGAACCCAGCAACGCGGCGGAACCGCTGGATACCCTTCACGACTCGCCCACGATGGAACCCTTGCCCGCCGATTTGACCATCCAGAAGGAGGAAGAGGCAATCCTGTGGCGCTCCATCGAGCGCATCCCGGAAATTTACCGTGAACCTTTGGTCTTGTTTTATCGCGAACATCAATCCATTGAGGCCGTCGCCAAGAATTTGGAATTGACGGAGGACGCGGTGAAACAACGCCTCTCGCGCGGGCGAAAACTGTTGCACGAACAAGTTCTTGCCTTTGTCGAGGGCGCGTTGGAACGGACCAATCCCGGCAAGGCCTTCACGCTCGTCGTGTTGGCCGCGTTGCCATCGCTTACATTTTCCGCCAAGGCCGCAGCCGTCGGCGCCGCGGCAGCCAATGGCAGTTCGATGGCCAAGGCCGCGGGAGTGGCAGGCTTGTTCGCTATAATTTGTAACCCGCTGATCGTTCTCTTTGGAAATTTTATTCCATATCGCATGGCCCTCGCGGCAGCTCATTCAGACGAGGAACGACGGCGCATCAAATCATTCTATGCAAGGATTTGTGCCTTAAGTGTTGGACTATCCTTGCCGCTGACCGCAGGGATTTATTGGTTGTTCCGCAATCAGCCCGCCAGCCACTTCGGCGGAGGAGAATTGTTCGTCACTTGGTTCGTCACCCTGGTCGTGGTCTATTTGCTGGCGATTTTCTCCTTCGCCATTGTCGGCGCTGGAAAACGGCGCGCTTATTACTCCAGAGTTTTGGCGGAGAAATACGGCGGCGTTTTTCCAAAATCAGCCTGGGAATATCGCAGCAAAATAAAACTACTGGGATTGCCACTCGTCCATATCCGGATCGGCGACCGTTTCGATCTTTTGAGAACACCGGTCAAGGCATGGATCGCAGTCGGCAATTTCGCTTTCGGCGGATTATTCGCGTTTGGTGAGGTGGCCGTTGCGCCGTTCTCGATAGGCGGTTTGGCCGTGGGCTTGTTGCCATTCGGCGGAATCGTTGCCGGGATATTTCCATTGGGCGGTCTCGCGCTGGGTGTTTGGTCATTCGGCGCGATCGCCATTGGCTGGCAATCCATTGGCGCTTATGCCATTGCCTGGAGCGCAGCCGTAGGAAATTTTGCAGTGGCACACAATTTTGCCATCGGCGGCATCACTCACGCGATGCAGGCCAACACTGATGCTGCGAGACACTTTGTCGATTCAAATTTGTTTTTTCGGTGGATCAAAGTCCTTGAAGGACATTGGTTCTGGATGAATGCCCTGTGGATCGTACCCCTGTTTGTCCAATGGCGCCTCATCGCCCGCAGCCGCCGCAACCAACCGGTTAATTCGTAACCTTCAACCTCCCTTAAAACTATGAAACCATTCGTCATCACCCTGGCGATTCTCTGTGTCGCCGCCACTGCTGGAACCATCATTTACCGCAACATGCCAAAGGCGCAACCCGCTATCGCACCGACTGCAGAGGCAACGCCCGAACCGGCCGCGCCACCGTCACCGAAGAAAATGATCTTGCCGAAACAACGGACACTTCAGATCGTTTCAGCGGACACCAGCGCCACAAATGAGATTTCTCCCGGCCCACTAGTTTCAACCAACGCGATCCCGGATGGTTCCGGCAAATCCACTCCATTGAGCCGTGCCATCGAAGTTTTGCTTTCATCCCAAAGCAGTTTTGATCAAAAGCAGGCTGCGTGGAAACAACTGCGCGATTCCAACCAGTTGGACCAGGCGGTTGAGGCGCTGAAACAGGGTGCAACAAACAATCCGACGTCCTCCGAATATCCAACCGCCTTGGGTCAGGCCTATCTTCAACAGGCAGGCATCGCTGCCCGGAGCGGTAAAAGCGTGAATGAAATGGGCATTCTCGGGATGGAAGCCGATCAAAGTTTTGACGCCGCGTTGAAACTCGATCCCGCCAACTGGGACGCGCAGTTTTTCAAGGCCGTCGCCCTGGCTCATTGGCCGGCAGAGTTGAACAAGGGCGACGAAGTCCTCCAGCGGTTTTCAGCGCTCATTGAGCAACAGGAAACGATGGCCACTCAGCCGCAGTTCGCCAAGGCATACATTTTATTGGGCGAGCAATATCAAAAGATGGGCAAGTCTGATTATGCCGCAGCCACCTGGCAGCTCGGCGCCAGCAAGTTTCCAAGCGACCCGGTGCTTCAGAAGAAAGTTAACGGACGGTAAGGATTCCATTGCCACCCCAAACACTTCCTTCGCCAACAAAGAAAGTTGCAGGCCTTTCCGGCCTGCAACTTCTGGGAGGATTCAATTAATACCGGTCATCCTATGACCGATGCTGTTTTTCACCAATTGCCCTCAGTTGAGCATGGCAAAGCTGCGCCCTTCGTGGTTAATGCATTCGCACCTGCTGATTAAAACTGCTAGCGAGAAATCGACCTTGGATTAACATAAAATGCAGTAATGCCACCCGCGCCGCCAGCGCAGGTAATATCTCCGTAGGTCGGCCGGCCCGGGCGCCACGTGCGAAGGGTTGCACCTGTCCCTTTGGTGTTGATGGCCTTGAACTGCGATTGAGTCGGCGTGTCACCATGCTCAAAATAACTTTTGAGCACCTCGCGGCTGCATGCCTCGGTGCCTAACGGTGAACCCCCAGGCGAGCCGCTGACGACCAAAAAATTGCGCGCTGCGAGATCGCGGTGGATGATGCCCTCCTTGTGCAGATGCCTTATTCGGCCATCGATCTCCAGCTTGAAATTGTGCGCTGGCAGATAGTCGCCTTGATGTTTGTTCCTGGATCGAATCATGCCCGCCGTCCAGGGATTGTTTCCAGCAAATGAAAATGCATTCTGCTCCGCGATGCAGGTGCCGTCGCTGCAACGGGTGGGACTGAGATAGCGACCGCTCGTGGGACTTTCAAAGAGCGGATTTTCACCCTTCGAACCCGAACCATGATACAAAGCGGTTTCCGCAACCCACTCCATGCCATGGAACAGATACGAGTTGCCGAACGCCGACTGCGTCACCGGCAGACCATCACCGCCCACCATCGGCGAGCCGTCAGAGGTGAGGAAAGTAGGCATGCCATAGTCATCGTAATCGTAGCGCTCAAGCACGGAGCCATTGGCATCGGTTAACGCGAGCACATTGCCCAGTTCGTCTGTGTGATAATAAATCGGTTCGCCCCCTCCGGTGAAAGCCACGCGATCCGGATAGCCATCGCCATCCAAATCACCGCCGGTGATGCCCCAGCAATGCACGCGGGAAACTACTCCACTCACCCGTTCTTCAAGGACGCCATCGCGATCCAGATCGCCACCATGCACATACTGGATTGTAACCGGTGCAGACGGCACGCCTGGATACGTTGTCTTGCTGATGCAGCGGCCCAGCGCATCGTAACTGAAACTGGCCACGAGCCCTGGAATTCCGTTGTTCAAACGGTCCACCTCCACCAGCCGGTTCGCATAATCATAGAAGCAGGTCGTTGGTCCGTCGCTGCCACTCAGTTGAATGAGGTTGCCATTATGATCGTGCTGCTCCGTGCCGAACGGTGTCACCGTGTATTGATCCATCTGGAAGTCGGCCGGTTCGGGCAGCGTTGCATCGCGCGTGTAAACATCCACCGTGACATCATTGGTCACCTCGAGACGGTTGCCTTTGGCATCCAGATGATACGACCGCAGTGTCGCTCCTGTTCCCTTTGTATTAATGGCTTTGCTGAGTTGGTTCAACGCAGTGTAAGACCAGAGATTGGTGGCGGTCGGTTGGTTCTGCACGAACGGAACCACCTGCGCCCGCAGGATTTTATTCTGATTGCCATCATAGGCAAAAATCCGTCGATCCACCGCCTGGGCGCCACGAGCATGGTTGATGCTCGCCACCTGTTGCCAACCGAGGTCGCCCGGAGAGTTAGGCTGACCCTGCAGACCGTCGTAGCGAATGCGGGTGTTAACCCCGTTCGTGCGCAAAATCGTGGAAAGCCGGTCCGGACCATCATAAGCATAGGTGGCAATCCCAGAGAGTGCGCCTCCGGCGAAAGGAATTGTGGAAAGACTGCTCACACGATCGAGTGCGTCGTAAGTGGACAGAAAGATGCGTCCGCCTGGATAAGCCATTGAGAGGCGATTGCCCACGCCATCGAATGTGCAGGTTGTCGGGAGACCATCCTGTGCTGAGCTCACGCAGTTGCCGAGCGAGTCGTAGGCGAAGTTGAGCCTTGAAACATTGTTGCTCGCCATCACGCAACGGGAGAGGCCATCGTACTGGAACGTCTCGAAGGTCGTGGTTGCCGCCACGCCGCTGGCGGGTGTGATGTTCCTTTGAAGACAGCGATCCAACAGATCGTAGGTGCTGATCGTCGTGGTGCCGTTGGCATCCGTTCGTGAGGCCAGATTGCTCCGTGGGCTCCAGACCAGCGATTCTGTAGTCTGATCGGCATGCGTGGTTGTCATCAGGCGATCAAGCGAGTCATAGCCGTAGTGTGTGGTATTCCCGTTGGCATCCGTCATCGTCACCAGCCTCGAGTTGTCATCCCACACGCGCAGGGAGCTCGCATCGGTTGCCAAATCAAGCAAACCATCTCCATTCAGATCTGCAATGGTCAGCGTGCAACGATTCAACCCATCATAATTGCACCGGCTCATATTATAATTATGATCCACATAACGCACCACGTTGTTGCGTGAGTCATAGGCATAAAGATTGGTATTCCCAACATTATCGCTGTCACCGATGCAGCGGTTAAGCGCATCAAGGACAAACGAGCTGACAAATGTCTGGACCGGACCACCCAAATCAGATACGTCCACCTGCTGCCTGCTGAGGACATTGCCGCAAGCGTCGTAGGCATACACTACCAGATTGCTTTTTGGATCGGTGATCGTCACGAGGCGATTGAGGCGATCGTGAGTAAAAGCCGTATGGTGATCATTATCATCGGCAGTGCTGGTGACCAGGCCGTTGGGCGCGTAATTGATGGTAGTGCTCGCCATACCGTCGCCGACAGCGAGGCCGGTGATGGGGTCAAAGAAAGCTTCACTGGTGCGGACGCAACGGTCGAATCCATCGTAAACGCATCGCTTCTCCGAAAGTCGCCGGTTGGAAGCGCTTCCGGCCACATCGTTTAATTCGCCGTCGAACCGCTCATAAACCAGGTTGTCATTACCGTCATAGGCTCTCGTGATCGTATTTCCCATGGGATCCGTCACCCGCACCGGTCGGCCAAACCCATCATAGGCAAAAACGCGCGTCGCAGGCACTGCATTATTCCCGAAGGCATCCCGCACAGTGACCACGAGGCGATTACCGTCCGCGTCGTACGAAAATTCTGACAGTGTGCCGTTGGTAAGTCCGGGCCCGTGTGTTTCCTGGAATAGCAGGTCGCGCTCGTCATACGTGTAGCTCACCACGTTATTTGGGTCATTGCCGTTGACCGCTTCCGGGGAACGATAAAGCACCAGATTGTCATTGGCATCGTATTGGAACTCAGCGGCGACTAGATGACTTGAGTCGGTTTCCTGTTCCACCCGCAGGCAACGCTTCATGAGATCGGGATGTTTGAAACGGGAATAAGTGCCAAGCTTGGTGTCTGTATCGTCACGCACTTCAATGCGTGTTTGCACCAGATTGTCAGCTGTATCGTAAAAATAATCCGTGGCGCAACGCGCGTTAATATTCGTCGGCGTTTGGCATTGCACCATCTGGTCCAGCGCATTGTAAGTGAACAACCAATCATTGGTGCGCGGGTCCACACAGCGAGTGACGTTGCCCTGTGGATCATATTCGAAGCGGGTGATGGTGACCGTCGGCCCAGCAGAGTCCACTGTCCAATCAGCCAGGTACCCGGCTTGCGGACCGCTGTCGTAATAATTGAAGGTATCCACCCGGCGAATGCCATCACCATTCGGAGCATTGGTAATGGCGGCCAGTTTACCATGTTCTTTGTAATTGAAGTCGCAGGCAACCACCGCACCACCTTTGCGGTCGGTGGATTCACAGTGCAGCTGGTTGCCCTGCGCATCATAATTCGCCGCCGAAGCATTTCCCCGGGGATCAATGACACCAGTAAGGAAAAGCCCTTTCTTATTATCAATGATGGTTGGCTGGCCGGAAGTGAGCTTCATTTCTCTGGCCGTATGGATGCCATCCAGCGAAGTGGTCTGGCGCGGACCGGAGGCAAACCGGGATTCAGTCGCCGAGAAAGGCAGATTGCCCACGTAAAGCTTTTTGCCCTCGCAGATCGCAGGCGAGCCAAAGCGTGGGTCATAACTGAAATGCCAGGCACGCTCCGTCAAATCATTCACGCCATCACCATCGGTGTCCGCACCTGTGCAGCAGGCGAGTTCCCGCACAATGCGTAAATCACCCTTCTTTCGCGCGCTGGCATTCTTATCAAAGTCCTGCTCATAAGTGCACGTGGTTGCATCGCCGTTGGGATAGGTAATGCGAGTGCAGAGGGAATCCCGGTTCCACGCACAGCGTGTTTCGTAGAAGTCCGGATCGCTCTGGCGCAGCTTGCCGGTCGGGCGGTTCTGCGTCTCCGTCGTCGGCAGATCTGGATTCGCGCGGCCTGTATAATCGAGCTGGCGAACGCAACGGTTCCGCGAATCGAAGAAACACTCGCTCACATTGCCGGCGCCATCGTTCACCACGCACTTCACCACTGCGAAATCATTTGACGGGGTTGGTGTTTGCGGAAACCGGCGCAGTTTGGTGCGATACGGTCCGCGCTGCACATAATCGACCGCGTCATAATCCACGCTGGCGGGATCAGTGTTGGTGGCGTAGACGAACTGCAACCAGGTCTGCTGCTTGCCATCGGTGATGCTGAGCAGATTATTATTTAGCGCTTCATCGGTGGAGTCGTCGAATAAGAATAGGTTGTGGTTTTGCCGTCCGGGAAATCATTGCCGTTGGGCGTGCCCACAACGGGCGGCGAAGTGACCGAGAGCAGCTGTCCCTTGAGATCGGAGCTGGTTGATGAACCGTGATGGTTGAAAGTCACCACGCGGCCGGCGAAATCGGTGAGCGTTTGAATGAAACCATTCTTGTCATAGCCAATGGTGTTGGTGCGCCCCAAGTCGTCCACTACCGTGAACAATCGCCCGCTTCCATCATATCCGAATGTCAGGGCGTTCCCATTGCGGTCTACAATTTGGGAAATTTTTCCGGCCTGCCCTGAGCCGTCGAGCGGATTGAAAACCCACTTTCCTGTATCCGGGAAGGTAAGTATGAAAATGTTCTTGCTAAAGGAGCCTTCGCAGAAAAATTCAGGGGCCGAATAGGTTCCATTCGTTTGCGCGAAAAACCGGTCGTCACGGCCGGTCCCATCATGCACCAGGATGTCTCCACCGAGCGGTTGAATCGATAGATTGTAAGAAAAGTCCCAGCCGTTACCCATGGCTGTATTTGTTCCGGTTCGTGATCGATAGGTGCGCACCCAGGCGAAGTCCAGGCTGCGACCGGGAATGACCGTGTCGGCTATTTCCAACTGCACTTCACCGGAGAAAAGCATCAGATTCGGGAATTCGACATGTGCCGGATGCATGGGGACTTCCCTCATCTCGCCGACGTCATCATTAATGGTTTTTTGCCGGCTTCCAGCACACCACCATTGACCAGTCTCCTTAACGCGCATGCTGAAATGATGAGTGCCGGCCCACCGTTGATTACTGTGTTGATGCATGTGAGGCCAGAGGGCAAAATCATCCTCGAAACTTCCGTCGCCGCCACCGCCGCCAGCGGTGCGGGAGGCAAGTTTGACGTTTACTGCATTCAGTCCCTTTTTGCCTTCTTGAATGTCAGACCCGGTTATGGTGTCCAGCTCAAATCTACCGGCTGTGTAAGTGCGATTGCCCGGGCTGGCTGGCGGTTCCTGCGGCGGTTCGAGCAGGCGATCCGTTGACCCGCCCACGGGAGTGGGCTGCCCGGTGACGGAGAAAAGTTTGTACGCGGTTGCCACGGCCTGTCCGCCTTCGAGCCATGCCACATCGTAGGTCCCTTCGGTGAGTGGTGGCAGGGTGAAACTGTAAACCGATCCCGGCTGAAGCACATTGGGCGACAGAACCAAACCGCCCACCCGCAGCATGCCATTGGTGGACAGCATTTGCCCCATAACATAAAGCGTGCCGCCATTCGTTGAAACCACGGCCGGCTCCACACTGAGAATTTCCGGTTGTGGGAGGACAAGCTGGTAATACTTGGAACGTTCCAGCGCTTCGGGTGCCATCCACTTGATGGGGCCGACATTTGATTTAACCGGCTCCTCCGTCTTCCAAACGTCATTTTCCAAATTCGTTTTGCTTTGCACGAGGTAAACGCCGTCCAGTGACGCATCCCAGGTCAGGTTGATGGAAGGGGATGAGCCATCCAAAGCGCCGGGCGGATTGACTCCCAGTTGCAGATTCACCGCGGAGCAGGACAAGCTCATCGCGAATGTGATGAAGGCTGTGCCAAGTGCCAACCGAAGTCCCGGTTTGCCGAACTGCATCGTCTCAGAGCAATATTTTGCCATAAAATTCCCTATTGTGGGTAAAGCGGACAGGTGAGTCTCAAATGTACAAAAGCAATCGCCGTGCCAACCGATTTATGCGAAGGACAAAGCGGCCTTAGAATCACCGCAACCGCCTTTCAGGAAATGTTGAAGCAACCAACGTGAAAAGATTAATTACGACCGCATGGCCAAACCGGAATCAGCTTAACTCAAACAAAACCGTTTGATTCCAGGTGAGCTACTTTGCGGTGGTTGAAATGACTATTACACGAGAGAGGGCGGTAATCAAGCGTGGCAGGAAGCCAATTTGGCGGCAGCCGGATGAAGGGTTACCGCCAAGGCAAACGATAAGCGTTCGCATGAATTTAAGGATCAACTAGTTCGAATCATACGAAGCAATTGCTGTGCGGGTCACGCGGAAGAACTGATTGGTCGGTGTGGCGGGTGTGGAAATGGTGCCGCGATTGAAAGTTGCTGCAACCCCGGTGGCGTTTGTAGCCCACCCAGTCAAATTGCCGCTGGATTCCACCCGGTAGGTCCCGCCTTCGGTTGCGCTCCAGACGAGTGTCACCGTGTTGTTCGTCACGATTGGCGGGTTAAGCTGCAACGCCGCATTGACGCCACCGACGAAGTTGGTCGTCACCGCCTCGGTGATGCTGGTAACGGTGTTGCCGGTGGGATCGCCATAGAAACTGCGACCGAGATTGTACGGGAAGGCTGGCGCGCCAGTCGTGGTGATGGTCACGAAGTAGGCGTAGGTGCCATTGGGAAATTCCGGTGTCACACAATAGCGACAATTGTATTCATTGAGATCAAAGTCCACGCCCAGGGTTTTGCCGAGGTCGCCCAAGTATTCATTGTCCTCGATATAACGTCCTAGCGGATAGGTCGTGCTGACATTCGGACCGTATTCACTGGCGGCGAGTGTGGCTGAGCGGTTGTATTCGCGCGCCGCCCAGGCGGGAAGATTGGTGCGTCCGGTTGTGGCAAGATTGGCCGTGCCGTTCTGGCCGTCACGAATCACGAAACCGGAAACCATCCGGCGCACGCCGCTGGCTGGATTCGTGGGGTTGGAATAGCCATCCGGCCCATAAATAGGAAAGCCGTCCCGAACCCAGGCGACGATGGGAGAATGTTTGGTCGGCGCACCGGCACTCTCCGTGTAACGGTTGTTGTTGGCATTATAATCCACATGATCGCCCAGTTGATAACGCAGTGCGATGGGATTGGCGTGGTAATGGTGGGCCGCGCCAGCCTGGTGCGCGAGCGCGGCATCAAACGTAACGCTTTCATTCACGTAAGCATCGCGATTCCAAAGCCCGGTGCCTTGCACTTCACTGCTGCCGTTCCAATAAAACGCGTCACGATTGTCAAACAAGGCGACGCCATTCACGAAATATCCCACCGCACCCAGGCCCGTTAGGGTTTTGCTGGCGGGCACGACCGGGCTGCGCGGAATGCGATAAAGCACCTTCGCATTGGCGGGGTAGTTCGGAAAAAGCTGGGTCTTCGCAGCATTGAGGTACCACGGACCCATTACATAACTGGCCAGGCCGCTGCTGCGAATGTAAACCCAATTTGCTGAATAGGAGACTTCCCGCACGCCGGCATAGACTGGCAGGGATTGTGTCCCTGAACCACGGCTCCAGGTGGTAATGGCATTGCCTGAGGTTTCATCGGCGGAGGTGGCATAAATGCGCGCATATTTGCCTGAGTTTTGGGTGAACCACGAATCGATCTGGGGATCAGCGGCGTCTGAGTTGACCGCGATGAGAATTGTAGCCACGAACATTTTGATAGTTGTTTTCATGGGCATGCCTCCTGGTTGAATTTCGAAATATAAAGTGGACAGCGACTCGAAGTGACACACGTTACGCCTCGAGTCGCCGTTGTCTCACACGAGACAAATGGTTGGGTGGCACTCATTAATTGATGGTGAATCCGTTGGCCTGGGTATAAGTCGGGCCGCTCTGCTGCCCGGGTGGGGGCGAGAAGGTGATGGTAATGGTCTGGCCACCTGCCGCAGCGCCGGCCGGTATCGTGAGGGTGCCAGTCACAATTCCCTGTCCGCCGCTGTAGGTGTACGTCGCACCCGTTACAGTGAGTGTGCCCACCGTGAAACTTTGCACTGGCGCGCCGGATTGCGGTGGCACGGGTGGTGTTGCACTGGAGCTGATTACTGCGGCAATACTCAAACTGGAGCCACGATTGCCCGAAGTGGGTGCCATGGTGATCGTGCCAGAGCCGCCCGTATTGGTAGTCGTGCCGGAGACAGGATCGTAAGTCGCCAGTGCAGTGCGCGCGACGCGGAAAAACTTGTCGCTCTCCGCACTGCTGCCGCTGTAGTTTCCGCTGTCGCGGACGGCCGCGATGTTGGAAGCATTGGTCGTCCATGAAGTGAGGTTCGTTGATGACTCCACGCGATAAGTGCCGCCTTCCGTTGCACTCCACACCAATGTCACGACGCTGTTGCTGGCCACCGGTTTGCTGAGTTGCAACGCCGCGTCCGCCCCGCCCATAAAATTGGTGGTCACAGTCTCGGTGATGCTGGTGACCGCTGTGCCAGTCGGACTGCCGACAAATTGTTTGCCAACATTGTAAGGATAGGTCGGCAGCCCATTGCTGGTGATGCAAACGAAATAAGCGTAAGTGCCGCCCGGATATTCCGGTGTGACACAATAACGGCAATTGTATTCGTTGAGATCAAAATCCACTCCAACCGTTTTGCCCAGATCGCCAAGGTAGTCGTTGTCTTCCGTGTAACGGCCCAGCGGGAAGGAAGTGCTCACTGCCGGACCATATTCCGTGGCAGACAAAGTGGATGAACGATTTCCCGCGCGGGCTGCCCACGCAGGAATGGTCGTGCGACCGGTGGCCGCGAGATTGGCGGTGCCGTATTGTCCGTTGCGCAGCACAAATCCCGAGATCATGCGCCGCACTCCGCTTGCCGGGTTGGTCGGATTGGAATAGCCGTATGGGCCATACAGAGGAAAACCATCTTTCATCCAACCCACAATCGGCGAGTGTTTGGTGGGCGCATTCGTGCTCTCGGTGTAAGTCTTGGTGGCAGTGTTGTAATCCACATGGTCGCCTACCAGATAACGAGTGGCGATGGGGTTCGCGTGATAATGATAGACGCCGGTGTTTTGCTGATGCGCGAGTGCCGGATCGAAGGTGATGGTTTCGTTCACGTAGGCGTCGCGATTCCAGATGCCATCGCCGGTTGTGCCGCCGCCGCCCGGCGGTGAACCATCGCTGCCCGTAGAGTTGATGTAGGAAACGGCATCGCGCGAATCAAACGCATCCACGCCATCCACGAAGTAACCAATTTCGCCGCCTACAGTGGACTTGGTGGCAGGCACCGTCGGCGTGCGCGGGAAGCGGACGAGCACCTTCTGGTTGGCTGGGACATTGACGAAGAGCGTCGTGCGCGTCGCATCATTGTACCAGGGTCCCATCTGGTGGCTGCCCAAACCGGTGGTGCGGATATAAACCCAGTTGGACGAGGAATAGATATTTTGAATGCCGCAATAAGCGGGCAGGCTTTGGCTCACGGAATTGCGGCTCCAGGTTGTCTCAGTAGTGCCTGTGGCAAGTTGGGCATCGGTCTCGGAGATCCGGGCATATCTGCCGGAGTAAGTCGTGAGCCATGAAGTCAGTTGCGGATCGGCATGGAGGGATTCGGCGATGAACAGAATGGCGGCCATCAAGTAGGGATAGCGTTTCGCATTCATGATTACTGGATTGTTTGATGATTCACTCCAGTAATAAAGCCCACCTCTGTTAAGCCTTTATGTGGAAAGCCGCAGAGAATTGTAAAGGGTGTGTAAAAGCTTAAAAGAATTCAGCAACTCTCCCTGACAGATGGCAAATAAGCATCCCAGAGCAGACGCAGCTCAATGCGACTGCCATCCAGCGGAAATCAAAATTGCCAATTCCGAAATCCCATCACGCCTGACGTTCCACCGCTCAAGATACGTAAATAAAGTCAAAATATTTTAGACGAAACCTGCAGAACATAAACTACCCGCATTGAAAACTCGCAATGCGGGTAGTTTAAAAATGGTGAGATTGCGTGTCGAGGGAAATCGTTTTGTGATAATATTTTGGGGCAGAACCCATTTAAATGCGTCTGCCCCGATAAGCATCCTGTCTCCCGTTGACTCTTTGACACTGCCGGGTATTATCAAAGCCTTATCAACAGTGCTGTCAGGAAGTTTCTTTTGAAATCTGGCTGTCCAGGGCAATCTCAGTGGTCCCGTTTTCATTTATGAAGAACCCAGTTTTTGGAAATCAATCTGTCCCATCAGCGTTGGCGGCTCCGGAGATCATTCGTGCACGGTTCCCGGCACTGACGCGCGAGCATAATGGAAAGCCAGTCGCCTATTTCGACGGGCCGGGTGGCACACAGGTCCCGCAGGACGTAGTGGAGGCCATGGTGGATTATCTCTATCACCACAATGCGAACACTCATTGGAATTTTCCCACCAGCACGGAAACCGACGCGGCACTTGCAAACGCGCGCGAAGCCTTCGCAGATTTCTTCAATGCCTCTCCGCGCGAAGTTGCCTTCGGCAATAACATGACCACCATCACCTTTCACGTTGCCCGCGGTTTGGGACGTGCGTGGGGGCCGGGCGATGAGATCGTCGTGACGGAACTGGATCATCAAGCCAACGTGGCTCCGTGGCGCGCTTTGGCGAAGGAGCGTGGTGTGACCATCCGCTCGGTGCCGTTCGATGTGAAGACCGGTGAACTGGTGTGGAGCGAGCTTGAGCGTGCAGTGACGTCGAAGACGCGCCTTGTGGCAATCGGGGCTGCCTCCAATGCGCTGGGAACCATTTCATCGGTTCGCAATGCTGCGCAGCTTGCTCATGCCAAAGGCGCGCTTTGCTTTGTGGATGCCGTCCATTTTGCGGCTCATCGTGTGATTGATGTGAAAGCCATGGAATGTGATTTCCTGGCCTGTTCCCCTTACAAATTTTATGGACCTCATGCCGGCGTGCTTTATGCGCGCGCCGAAGTGATGACTTGGCTGGATGTTCCCAAATTGGATCCGGCGTCCAATGAAATTCCCGAACGAATGGAAACCGGAACACAGAACCACGAGGCCATTGTTGGAGGCGGTGCAGCCGTGGAGTTTTTGGCGTCCCTGGCTTCAGGTGCGACGCGACGGGAGCGGCTTGTTCTGGCAATGTCAGAACTGCACGCGCGAGGCGATGCTCTATTTGCGCGGCTTTGGAGTGGGTTAAGTGAAATTAAAGGCGTGACCTGCTACGGACCACCTCCCGGACAGCCACGCACCCCGACCGTTTCATTCGTCGTTGCCGGGAAGCCTTCTGCAGAAGTGGCGCGAGCGTTGGCCCAGGATGGCGTGTTCGCTTCCAATGGGAATTTCTATGCCACCAATGTGCTCGAACGCCTCGGTCATACACGTGAAGGCTTGGTGCGAGCCGGATGTGCCTGCTACACTACCGAAGGCGAAGTGGATCGCTTGATTGCCGGTGTGCGTCGCATTGCCTCCTGATTATTAGGCATTCCGCAGAAACATCTTGCCCGGCAATTGGCGGATGAGGCGTTTCATTTCCAAGCCGAGGAGCGCTACGGACACGGCGGAACTGGGCAGGCCGGAGTGACGGATGATTTCGTCGATGTTCGATTCCTCGTTGCTGAGGGCATCATAAACTTTCTGTTCGTTCTCCGAAAGATTGAGTGCGGGCAGCACGCCGGTTTCACTCGCTCCGGGTGGACGATTTGTGGAGGGAAATAGATATTCGAATTCGCTGAGGATGTCTTCCGCCCCTTCGCAGAGCTTCGCGCCTTTCTTGATGAGTTCGTGACAGCCTTTGCTGCGCGGGGAATCGATGCGGCCGGGCACCGCGAAGACCTGCCGTCCGGCTTCCACCGCCATGTTGGCAGTGATGAGGGCACCACTGGTAAGGTTTGCCTCAACCACGACCGTGCCGAGAGTCATGCCGGCGACGATGCGATTGCGAATGGGAAACGTCTGCTTGTCTGCATTGCGGTTGAACGGAAATTGTGAAAGCACCGCGCCATTGGCAGCAATGCGTTCAAAAAGGTCTGCGTTTTCAGGTGGAAAAACCAGGTTGATGCCGGTGCCGAGCACAGCAATCGTGCGACCCTTCGCGCTGAGCGCCCCTTGATGCGCGGCGGTATCGATGCCGCGTGCGCCGCCGCTC
The DNA here is from genome assembly GCF_000172555.1 of Pedosphaera parvula Ellin514. Lineage (NCBI taxonomy): Bacteria > Pseudomonadati > Verrucomicrobiota > Pedosphaerae > Pedosphaerales > Pedosphaeraceae > Pedosphaera > Pedosphaera parvula. The sequence continues at coordinate 51,274 of NZ_ABOX02000016.1, read as the reverse complement.
ACGACCGTCACGCCGATATAAGCGAGTTGATAAGCGAGCTTGCGTGCAATTTCGAGGCCGTAATGCGTGGTCAGGCGTGAGCCAACCAACGCGACGCCATTCTTGTCCTTGGTCGAGAGACGACCTTTTACATAGAGTACGTATTGTGTTCCAATATGTAAAAACGTATGATGCCCCCCATGAAAACGACGACAACGGTGGGACGAAAAGCAATCAGCTATATACGTTTCAGCTCATTGAAACAAGAGGAGGGGTTCTCCTTGGCTCGTCAATTGGAGGGCACGAAGGGATTCTGTAGCCGCCACAATCTTTTTTTGGATGAATCACTGACAGTAAAGGACCTTGGTCTTTCAGCCTTCAGAGGTAAGAATGCTGACAGTGGAAATCTTGGAGTTTTTCTAGCCGCAGTCCGTGAGAACAAAATTCCCAAAGGCACGGTGCTCGTAGTGGAGGCTTTGGACCGTCTAACTCGAAACAACATCGTGGAAGCCTCGCATCTGCTGACCGACATTCTACGACAAGGAATCGACGTTGGATTGGTGACGGAGGACAAAGTCTATTCCTACGATTATATAAATAAAAACCCGTTCGAGTTCATCGTCGCTACCACCTACCTTATCCGGGGTGGTGACGAGAGCCGGATGAAATCGGAACGCATCAAAGATGCTTGGTCACGCAAGAAACGGTGCATAGTGGAAACGAAGGAGGCTGTTAAAATTCCGGCCCCTTGTTGGTTGAAACGTGAAGGCCAGAAGTGGTCTGTGATTTCCAAGAAGGCCAAGGTGGTGAAAGAGATTTTCGCAGCCTACTTGAAGGAAAGCCTTGGGATTTGGAGATTGTCTCAAACCATGAACTCGCAAAAGGTGCCGGTGATTACGAATGGAGCTACGCCTGCATCAAAGTGGCATCGCATCACATTGCACCGAATCCTCACGGACAAAGCCGTGATTGGAACCTATACAAAGCTGGACGAGCCCGTTGAAAATTACTTTCCAGCCATCATTCCACAGAAGGACTTTTATGCTGTGCAAGCCAAGTTGCAGGAACGCCGTCATTATCGTGGCCGCCATTCGCTGAAAGATGTGTCGTTGCTCAAAGGTATTTGCAAGTGTGGAAAGTGTGGCTCCACGATGACTCGCATCACCCGCACACGCAAAATCAAAGGAGGGGGTTCCAAACTTTACCGGTATCTATACTGCCACAACTCAATTCTTGGCTTGTGTAAGCCCGCAACATCGGTGGACCTGAATGAACTCGAACGCATCTTTTTGCATTACATGTTCACAAGTGAGACGGCTCTCACATTTTTGAGTGAATGCAAAGCCGACGACTCAATTCAAACTGAACTGAGGACGATAGACGGCCAGATTGAAGACAAGGCTGCCAGACGTGATAGGCTGATTGCCGTGATTGAATCGGATGCAGCCGCAACGCCATCCTCCGTGCTGGAACGTATCGCCAGCTTGGAACAAGAAATCAAAATGCTTCGTGTTAAGAAAGACAGCCTGACTGCCACTCTGAATCGCAATCCTCAGGGAGAGGCCGCACTCAATGATTTGTTTGTAACTGCCGAAAAGGTCCTGAAAAATAAGCCCGCCGATAGGTTGAGATTGAGGGAACTGATTCGCCAGTTCGTCCGGTCCATGACCGTTTACCCCGAACATCGCAAGGCCATCTTTACCACGATTGCAGGTAAAACACGCGAAATGACTTGGAACAAACGGCCACGTGATCCCGTGACTAACGGGAAGCCTGTTCCGTTCTACATGAGAACATACAAGAATTCCTAGGCCGATAGTTGGTGCAAAGAAGGTAGGCAAAACTGAGCTGATAAATATAAAAATTGGCTCCCTGCAAATAGTCAGAATGCTTTTCCCTGCCCGCATATACTTATTAACGAGGGGAAGACTCGACACGTCCTCCCTTTGGTGGTTTCAGTCAGACACGAAGGAGTGAATCGAACTTTTAAAAAAACCCCCTACCGAATTCTTTAGGATTTGGGCTTGGTAATCAGTGTGTCGAGACACGAAAACGAAATGAACACGAATACATTGTATCAATATGACCCGAGTCGAGAACGACTCAACCACATCAAGACATGGAAAATCATGGGACATCTGTCATTCCGTAGTCCCGTTTCCTCAGTCAAAAGAATGGAAATGTTTCAGGCCGTCATCCATTTGCTCGCACGCCGTTACAAGATGCCGGTTGCAGAGCTTAGGTGGGTGCTCAAACAAGAGGGTGACTTTACAAACAAACGCTACCACTTCCATTTCCTGCTCGATGGCTCCAACCTGTCGAACAAGGATGTTGCCAAGCTCGCTGTCAATTTTGGAAAACTTTGGGAAAAAGCCGGTGGAGGAAACCACGATGTTCGCCCCTATGCCATCGAACTTGACCCAAACGGATACCAGAGGGCCGTAAACTACCTGACCAAGGTTGAAGGCTTCCGTGTCCCATTTTCGAAAGTTTTCGATGCGGGAGAGAACTGCCATTTAAAATTTAGTGAGGCCATGGACAGACATATTGCTGCTGTCTGCACCGACTCAGAACCTCAAAAGAAAGATACGCAATGAATAAAAATATAAATAACACCGCAGCTCGCTCGCCAGATGAAAGGGCCGCATGGATTGAAAAGGTGGCCAATGAAATCATAACAGAGGCCGAGAAAAGTGAGGCACAGAGACGCCGACATAACGAAACTGAGATGGAAAAACTTAAAAGATTCCTATCTGCTGCTCAGGAGAAGGACTCAAAGGCCGAAAGGGGGAAGTCATGAGTTTTGCTCCACAAAAGAAAATCAAATCGGACGCCGTGCTCGACCAAGTGTTTCGCCAGGCTTTCACTGACGTGCTCTATGAGGAGGCCAACAAACGGCTCTGCCCTCACTGCTCCAAGGTCTTGGAGAGTGCTGCACTTGACCGTTACCAAATGTTGGTGGCCAAACGTCGAGAGGAGATTGCTTCTCTCCAGACCAAAATTCAAAAGAAACGTCAGGTTGATACTCGACGCAAGGAACTTGAAAAACAAAACCGAAGGAATCGAAATGAAAAGTAATAACAACGAAACGCCGGAATTTCTAAAGGGTGCCATCGTGGACGATAAGGGCCTACCGCTCCGCATGAAGGTCGAGGGTGAACGTCGGCTCGACCGACCCTACGATGCAACCAAAAAGTTCAAGCTGGTTTGGAATCGACTGCAAGGTGTGGTGATTGTGCCGGAGTAGGATTAGACCTCTGGAACTTGAACAACACCCTATCATCGCCAAACGCTTTTGGAGAGTAGGAGGTTGGATGTTCCGGATTCATGAGAAGTCCGGGCCCCATATTTTCGAGGAGTTCGTATTCTTCAATCAGGGGTTTAAATTTTTTGACCCCATATTCGCTAAGGCCGTTATAGTGAAGCAGAACGTGTTCGTAAGCCGAAAGTCGTGCCCGAACGATGCTGGTGTAACGCTTTTTATCTGCAGGCCGACTGTCATCCACAAACTTGATGATGTGGTAGAGACTCCGAAAATAGTGACCCAGCACCTCCGGATTTGAATCAAACACTCCTTGGTAACACTTAACTGCTGAGGCTTCGGTGTGATGCTCCATCGGCCCGCCTTCAACATCCTGATAAGCCACCACTGTTCTTCGATGCATCACTCGAAAGATGAGGCTGCCTTCCGCTTCAACGTCCTCGCACCGCAGGGTTTTCACAATTTCATCGTGCAACGTGAGGAGTTGAAAAAAATGATTTTCAAAACTCTGCTGTTCAAATTGCCTTTGCTGCAATGTGAGTTGTTGTTGCTGTGCCAAAAAGGCTACGAAAATAATTAGCAACCCTGCCAAGGACCAGAGAGATGCAGTCGTCCCTTGGAGATAACTTCCGAAGTTCCCCAAATCGGTGAGATGGTCCAGTCCTGGTCGTGGAGTTTGATAGCCCAATCGTGCAGCCACAAATCCAAGAATCACAAAAACGATTGCCGCAACAATGCAAATCCAAATCCCATATCGCACGCCAGTTTGGTTCCAAGTCGGATTCGCTTTTTCAGATTTCTGATTCATTGCATGTTTAGGCTCCCGCAATGCCCTCGCTGTGACAATTACAATGTTGACAGCCCTTTGTAGTCAATCGTCGGAATCCTGCTCGATTAAAGGTAACTGCTACCTCGATAAACCATACGCCTCCCTCAAAAGGATTCGCCTGCTGCCGATGATGCCAAAACTGCCCCTTAGGCTCCGAGGAAGAAACTTAAAAATTCTCCTTGCAACCTGACATCTAATTAGGCTAATTAGTTGTTTAGATGGAAAATGATTCTCAGTTCGTCAGACAGCAAGTGGCCACCACAGCATTGCCAATGCAAGTGGTATGCAAGTGGACAAGGCCTCTTTTAGACGAAGGATACGTGCCGTTTCCTAAGAAATTGGTTCGTTGTCTGCACCGATTATTTACCGACGCCAACGCTGCCAAAGATTTGGCCGTCATCCTCGCAGTCGTGGACTACCATCGCCCCAAGCTTTCCAGAAACCCGAGTATCGAATACCTGTCTTTTTTGGCTGGGCTTGAAGTGGCTGAGTTTGAAGCCAGTCTGTCTCGCTTGGAAGAGAGGGGGTTTGTTCGTGTTGTCGTCATACGAGACGAGCTTGGTGGTGTAGAAATCTCCTATGCTGGACTGCTCGCAGAAATTGATAAACTAACACGAGGAGATGCCCAATGAATTATTTCACAGAAGTTCACGGATGGTGGTATGTCGGGGCCGTGATTGTGGGCCGTCCGCTCATGGTGTTTTCCAAAACTGTCGCAGTGGTAGTAATCGGTTGGTGTCTTTCACCAGAGCTGGCCAAGATGGCCATCCCGCTTGTTCTTCGTCCTGTGCAAATGCCCTGGCCGTCTCGGGCTCTCAAAGCTAAACGTGGTGTTGATGCCAAAAAAAATGGTGCCCTTCTGACTTAGAACGCGAAGACGCTGCTTCGAACTACCTAGGGTTGTTTGCATTGGGTCCGCCATTTTTTCCGCCAGACCGATTTTGTAACGCGAAACTAGTATAATAAATTGTGCTGAGCTGAATTTTTGGATAAACTGTCGTCCCCGACACGGACTGGGGGTCTGGGGGTATTTAGAAAAACTTTCTATAATTTCAGTCAGAACATCCCCCACCGCAGGCCAGACGCAAATTCTGCACGAATGTCACCGCTTCTGAGTTCCGGCCCAACTGGTCTGCTCATTTCTATAAAAAAGCAGTCAAGATTCCGGATGCCACATGTTGAACTTGTCTGCCCATGTTCTCATGACCCTTCGCGTGGCTCGCAACGTCAGACGCAAAATCTGCAAGAAAGAACCCACGCCGGAGGGGAAATCCGAACGTGGGCTTTGTAACACGAAATGATTACCCATAAATATCAGCCGAGGTGACCAAATTGCTGAAAAACGGCCAGTTCTCGCAGCTTTTACAAATCGAAGTGTCGGTTTTATTTTGTAAAAAATGCTGTCGCCAAACGTATCGGCAATTTGTTCAGTGTCCCCATGATTACAAAACGATATATCTCCTACCTGAGAGTTTCCACCACCCGCCAAGGTGAATCAGGTTTAGGATTAGAGGCCCAACGTGCTGCCGTCACAAATTTCGTTTGTTCCATGGGGCCAGAGGCCGAAATCGTAAGGGAATTTGTGGAGGTTGAATCAGGTAAAAGGAGTGACCGTCCTGTTCTGGCCGAAGCCGTCCGTGAGTGCAAGGCTAAGGGTTGCATCCTGCTGGTGGCCAAATTGGACCGACTTTCCCGCAATCTTCATTTCGTGACCGCCCTGCAAAACTCAAAGGTGGATTTCGTGGCTGCTGATAACCCTCACGCCACCCCTTTTCTGATTCATATCTTGGTTGCTGTCGCAGAACACGAACGAACCATGATTTCCGTCCGCACCAAGGCCGCACTGGAGGCAGCCCGCAAACGTGGTGTGACCTTTGGTAATCCCCAGTATCGTGATGCCATCCCTAAGGCTAACAAGGCTTGGAAGAAACTGGCCGCCGACCGGAACACGGAACTTCGCCGGACGGTCACAGAGGTCATGGAAAAGACAGGGCTTACAAAGTTGGCTGAAATCGCAAATGCCTTGAACCTCCGAGGAATCAAAACAAACCGTGGCTGTCAGTTCACCCCTACCCAAGTTCACCGGCTGTTGCAGCCTACCTGATTAAAACTGATCCCGACTCCGCCTGGCGGAGTCGGGATACTGGTATCCGTCCATTCCTTTCCAAAATCATTGGTCCAACTTTATCGGCGTTCTACCGTGGTAAATAAACACCTCATCCAATGAGGAAACAGGCTTGTTACTCTCTCTGACAAATTTGTTGGTCTGCTGACCTTTGACCCACATCAAACCATTGTCGCAGATGGCAAATTGGTTCCCATCCCAAGTCAGAATCCAACAGTCATCGCTCTGTTTTTCAAGCGTGTATGAATCCGGTTTATTTTCCATTAATTTACCAAATGGTGTTATCATTTTGAGCCTGTCGTTGAATGCCCATGAATAGATTTTCCCTTCGGGAAGGACACTAAAGAGAAAGTAGTGGTTTCCCGGTGACACACCATCTGGGCGATTTAGGTCATTCTTTGCGTTTTCAGTTTCCCGTTCCAGCGAGTCGTCATAGACCTGTTTGTAAATGCCCAGAACATGTTTCGCAGCATCTTCTTTGTTCTGAAATTTGGTGGGTTGGCCCACAGACGAACCGCAGCCGCTAACTAGGAACAAGCAGCTCAACGCAATGCCGAGCAAGTATGCCTTGGGACATTTGTGAATCGTTTTCATTACAATAATTGTGGATACTGATTTTGTTAATTTAATAGATGGTTTCATAATCGCCGGGAAGCAACACCTCTTCCACCGCTCCCAGCAAGCCTCAAAACGGTTGGGATTTCACACCTACTGGTGACAACACGCAAGCTGAAACTAGTCGTTACCGACATGGTCGTTTCCTTTGGTTACTGCTTCTCTGACTTTGCATGCTGGCAAATCAGAAGCACCGCCGCCTCTTGGGTGAGGCCGTTCGAGCCAAACGAAAGGAGGCTGGATTCAGTCAAGAAAAGTTGGCTGAGAAGGCTGATTTGAGTGCAGTGTTTGTCAGTCGAATTGAACGAGGAAAAGAATCCCCCACTCTGGACAACTTGGTGAAAATTGCCAAAGCCTTGGGAACTCACGTGAGGGATTTAGTGGCAGGGTTCTGACCGTCCAGAGAAAACGGTTCCTCAATTGAAGGCTAATTGACTTTCACCGATCCCGACGGAGCCTGGCTCCGTCGGGATTACTGGTTGCAATCGCACGGATGATTCGTTTGATGCACCGTGACGGGTTTCTCTTCAGGTCACATTCCCAAATACGGATTACTTTCCATCCTTTCGCCCTCAGCATCTTATTCACCCGTCGGTCACGTGCCCGATTAACTCGAATCTTCTCAATCCAAAAGGCCTTTCTGCTTTTAGGCTGCCGGTAACATTTAGGACATTTGTGCCAAAAGCATCCGTCCACGAAAATTGCCACTCGCTGGCCTAAGAAAGCGAAATCTGGCCTGCCCACCAAGCTCATGTGTCGTCGCCATCCATGAGCCGAGGACCGTCGGAGGAGTGAAGCCAAATATAATTCTGTGCTCGCATTGCCCCGACTACGAACGCGAGACATTACATCAGAACGCTCCTTTTTGCTGAGAACGTCCATTCTTCAAAAGTTGTTTTCGCACCGATGCTCCGACCACGTGAGCGAGTTCGACAGGAACCGCATTCCCAACCTGTCTCATGCCTTCGGTCCACGAACCGCAAATATGGTAATTGTCGGGAAATCTCTGAATCCTTGCAGCCTCACGTGTGGTGAAATAACGCACCGTGCCGTCGTTAAACAGAATCATGTTCTCTCCCCCCGGAACGCCATGTCCGCCTGCTTTCAGAGCTTTCGATGGCTCGTCAATGGGGCTGCCCGTATGTCCCGGATAGGAACGTGCCTTTAACCTAAGTTCGTGGTTCGTTAGCCCAACGCCATATCCTTCCGGCTTCAACTGTGGTTCGGGTAAACCAACCAGTGCATCCCTAACGGTTCGCATCCGTTCGTGCATGTTGAACATATCGAACTCTGAGCTAAGAAATTGAACTTGTTTTTTCAATGTATCAGGAATTTTGGGCCGGTGCTTCTTCGCAATTTTGTGCTGCTCCCAATAGTCACCCGTCACCCATTTCGCTTTGACCAACGCATCATAAGAATGGGTTGGTTTTGGAAATGACCATTCAATGCCCAAATCGTGACGAAACCCTACGATGAAAACACGTTCCCGAAATTGAGGGACACCATAATCAGCCGCATTTAAAAGCCGAAACACCACTCGATAAGCCAATTCGCCCGCCTCGCCTGCCTTTGTATGGTGTCGTTCCAGCCTTGAAAGATGGTCACGCCAATCTTCACCAACCCGACGTAAAATCGTCGGATATGATAACTGTAGCACAACAAACTCGAAATACTCCGTGAAACTTTCCCTCAACAAGCCTTTTACGTTTTCAAAAATAAATGCCTTAGGTTTCAAAGTTCTGACTGCTCGCACGGCTTGAGGAAACATGTCCCGTTCGTCCTGCCTTCCTTTGTGTTTGCCGCCGATTGAGAATGGTTGACACGGTGGGCCTCCTGTTACCACGTCAACAGCATCAATTTCGGCAAAATCGACCTCGCGCACGTCGCCAGCAAATAGTTTCGCACCGTTCAAGGTTTCGAATCCATTGTCGGCATTGAACCGCAAAGTTTCGCACGCGTGACGATTGAACTCGACCAGAGCTCGAGGTTTAAACCCCGCATGGTGCAATCCAATTGCGAGTCCGCCTGCACCTGCAAACAATTCCAAGCTCCTGAGAATTTGTATTGAATCACTCATTCAGAAAACCGCTTGGCTTTACTATAACTTAAAATTTTTTCAAGGATATCCTTGGTTTCTGGTGATACTCCTCGAAGCCGTTCGGCCCAAGGTCTTCCTTTGTGGAGGACATCCCATTCCGAACGTGCTTGTTCGTATCTTCCTTTGCCGGGGTCATGATTTCCAAAGCCATCCACGACGGAATTCCAAAGGGGCATGTATCTTCGAATCAGGGCCGCCTCAACAGTGCCTATGAGGTCACTTTGGGCACCTTCCATAACCATGAAACGGCATGTAAAATCACCCAGCTTTAAACTCGGAGTGTGCTTGATGCTCTTTGCATGTTCTCGGAGCCTTGAATGCAACTCCTCGCCCTCCTCATCTGCAACGGTTCGGCCCTGTCTCCATCCTCTTGGAACTGCTTTCCCTACATATACCGCTCGGGAGCCTGCATTCAGTTTGTTGGTCTTCGCAATCTCCAGATAGGGCTGAAAGTCGCCGCTATAATAGAGTGCATAAACACCCGAGCCCGTGAAAGATTGCATTGGGGGCAGGGTGCACAACGGAGTTTGGTTGAAGAACATGAACGCTTCGTCAATTAGCTTCAAAAAATCCTTTGACTGAAGACGGTGATTGCTGATGTTGAATTGCTTGGCTTCCATCCTTCATAGCCAAGCAATCATCTACGAAAGCCGCAAGTAGATTATGAGTGCCACAGCCTTTCGCCGAAGAGCCGCATTAGGAAAGGTCTATTGCGTCAGGGAAAAGTTTACTAAATTGTTCCGCAAAATACGAAGGGAGGATCATAAATCTGGCGCAGCAACTCGGGATATTCATCATCCGCCTGTGTGAGCACATGGCACCCGTAATCAGTGATCCGTTTGAGTTCACCGGCGAGATCGATGGACTTTTCCCAATTGGCTATACATTCAGCGGTTTCCTCGCCAATACCGCGGACCCGCATGAGCTGCTGTTTGGAAGCGGACAGAATGGCGGGTGCGTTGCCGAACTGTTCGAGCAATTGCCGCACTCGAACCGGCCCTACATGGTCGATCATATTGAGCGCCACCAGCGCTTCCCTGGAATCCATGCGGGTTGAATACAAGCAAGCAGAGGAAGGAGCAAGCCAAACGTGAGACGGGATGGCAAAAGATTAATGCAGGTGATGGGGTGCATGCAAGTCATTAATCCCACAAGGTAGCACTTTTCCTGCTAGCCAGATAAATATGAGCAAGGCACGATGATATGTGATAAGCTAAATAAATTTTTAAAGCAGATTTTAAATGTCGTTGTTCAAGAAACAAAAAACAGCAGTGGAAGCCATCGAGTTGCTCGGTGATTTGCATCCACTCGTGGAGCAACTGGGGTCGCTGGATGGACTGGTGACGCTGGCCGGGGCCTCCGACTCGCTGCAGATGCAGCAAATCAGCAATTTGGAGGAGTTGCGGACTTTTCTACGAAATTATCACGCGCGCATTCTCAGGCCGCTTGAGTTGCCTTACATTCAACGCGCGTTCCTCCACGCGAGCCGCAATGAGATCCGCGAACTCGTGACGCTTGATCAGCAATTGGGCCGGGAATCGATCCTGAAGAATTTTTCTGCCGCCAGCAAACGGGTGGGACGAGGGCAATTGCAGAAGCTCAGGCCTTTGAAGGATCAGCGTCCGGTGCAGCGGTATTTAGTGGCCGTCGATGAAGGGCAGGCGACCGGTTGGCATACGCTTGTCTACGGGTTGACGCTGGCAGTTTATTCCCTGCCCCTGCGACAAGGTCTATTTGGTTACGCCCATCAAACCACCCGAGGGTTCATCTTCGCGGCAGCACGGACGTTAAAGCTTACCGATGAGGAATGCCGTTCTCTCTTTGAAGAGGTTTGCAACGACTTGCCGGCCGCCGTTGAGCCGCTGCTGATGCAGGGATTGGTGGCCTGAACGGAAGCGAGGGCGGAGAATGGATTGCTTCTGGAAAAGCCGAATTTTTGAAGAATATTCGCTTTTTTCCTGCTCAAAGGTTCATTTCAAATTACGTTGGCACCTTTTAAACCAAAGTGTCTGGCTGCATCCAACAGGCGGATATCATTGGAATAAATCTCTTTAAAACCGTTTTCTGCCGCGGACGCCAGCTGAATTGAGTCCGCAGCTCGCAAGTGTACTGCCGCCGGAAGGGCCAGATATGCTTTGCTTAACCGTGCAACAATGCTGGGAGACAAAGCAAGCCATCTGAATGCGCCTGCCTGACATTCCTTTTCGAACTCGGCCAGCAAAAGCCGCAGCTCTTGTTGATTGAGAACACCTTCCCTGAATTTGCGATGGAATGCCGCCGTGGATTCCGCCTGTCCATGCAAACAGCAAGCGATTTGGTCCGTCGCAGCCAAAGCGCGCACTTTCTGCCATCCGGGGTCCTGAAGATACAGCCGAACGACATAACTGGTATCAAAGTAGATCATGAAATGGTGTCATCGCGGTCTTCCGAGATAGCCAGTGTGCTGTCCACACCGCGGCTCAATTTGCCGCTGGCGGCAAGTTTCTGGAATCGGGAAGAAAGCTGGCGTCTGGCAAAGTAGGGTATTTCCCGAGCTTCAACTTCAGGAACAATCCTAGCCACGGTGCGGCCATGATCGGTGACCAAAATTTCACCGTGACGAGCGGCGTCCCGAACCCACTTTCCTGTTTTCGCGTGAAGCTCTCGAATGGTGACCGTTTTCATGTGACACAGCGTGACACAACCGGGTGCATAATTCAAGGTTCTAAATAGTCGCGTCGATAGAAGGTCTTTGCGTCGCCCCGCCCTGAAGTTCTATTAGATTCAGTACAAGTGCACTTCAGGTTGCCAAACACTCCTGATTCCGGCATTCTATTTATATGAGCGACAAGCAAGTTGCCTTGGAAACTATCCAGCGAATGCCGGAGAATGCCACACTCGACGACATCACGCATCGTCTTGAATTTCTTGCAGCCGTTCAGAAGGGTCTTGATCAAGTAAAGCGTGGGGAAGTTGTCTCCCATGATCAGATCAAAAGGGAATTGGCCTCATGGCTTTCAAAGTAGTCTGGACCGAGCAAGCCAGAGAGGATCTCCGGGATATCGTCCAATTCATAGCCGCTGACAATTTCGCAATCGCAGAAACGTTCGGCTTCCTCATAGTCTCAAAAGTGGATCAGCTGATAAATTTTCCCTTTTTGGCCGAGTGGTTCCCGAGATTGGAAAAGAATCCATACGCGAGATTATTGTTCGTCCATACAGGGTTATTTACGAAGTTGCCGAGTCGCAGCAGACAGTAGCCGTTGTACGCGTTTGGCACGCGGCTCGTGGAGAACCGGAAATCGGTTAACGATTTAGGGAGACCGCTCCGTACTGGGTTGATTGATACGAATTAACCCGGCGGCCAGGCCAGATCTCTCCCGCCGAGAATGTGGCAGTGGAGATGCGGGACAGACTCACCAGCGTGAGGACCGTTATTGATGACGAGACGGTAACCGGAATCCTTGACTCCCAGTTTGTCGGCGACTTCTGCAGCCTTGAGGAGCAGGTGACCCAGAAGCTTGGCATCATCCGGTTTCGCATCGGCGATGCGCGGAATGACTTTCTTCGGAACGATCAGCGCGTGAGCGGGGGCACCGGGTTTAATGTCCCGAAAGGCGAGCACGAGATCATCTTCGTAAACGATGTCCGCCGGGATTTGGCGGGCAATAATTTTTTCAAACAGGGTCATAGAATTCCAAGATGTAATCCGGGTGTCAGAATCCCGAATTCAGCAGCAGTGCTACTTTACCACAAGGGCGCAACTGGTGCCATGCGTCTCCTTGCACATGCAAGTGCGGAGAAATTCAACAATCTGATCTTCCACCTGCTGGCAACGGACACTCCAACGCTGGGCGCCAACGAGCTGTTTCACGCAATTGCGCAGTCCCTGGAAACAAAGCATTTGGGGTGACTGCTGCAGTTGCGTGCGTAATTCATCGCGCAGCCTGGGAAAGAACAGGAGTTCGCAACCCTTATCAGAATCGGCGACCAGCTTGGTGAGGTCGGACTGCACGACGCGCGGGATGGCCGTCTCGAGCGACGGTGTTTGCGCATCGAGCTTGAACCCGCGCAGGACCTGTTCCAGGGCTTCGGAGAACTCCGCGATCGTCACCGCTTCGCGCTTGAGATCGTTTTTAAAGAAATGAAACACGGCGGCGGCGGCGTGCTTGATGAACTCCGGGTCAAAGAGCTGGGCCGTTTCGCCCATGAGTTCGACCGAGATCATCTCGGCGGAATAGGGAATATTCTCGCCGTCACTGGTGCGAAAGATGAGGCAATCATCAGCCAAAATAATCATTGGGCGCTGTCCTCCAATTTTTTGACTTCCTGGACGAAGTCGGTGGCTTCCTGGAAATTGCGATAGACACTGGCGAAGCGGACGTAGGCAACCTGGTCAATCTCGCGCAGGCCGGCCATGACGCATTCCCCGATAAATGCACCTGGCACTTCGCGTTCGTACTTCTCGTTGATTTCGTTAACAATTTTTTCCAAAAGCATTTCAATTGCCTCCGGACTGACTGGACGCTTCTGAAAAGCCTTTTTCAGTCCGCTGAGCAACTTCTCACGAGAAAATTCCTCACGACGCCCATCACGTTTGACGACCATAAGGTCTTCGCGCTCGATTTCCTCATAGGTGGTGAAGCGATGGTCACATTGAATGCACTGGCGGCGTCGGCGGATGGTGGCACCCTCGCGAGAGGCGCGAGAATCAATGACTTTATCGTCCTGACAGCCGCATTTCGGACAACGCATAGGTAACCGGTGCCACTTGATATTGTGGTAATTAATTTTTAACATACTAAATGTGGTGCAGTCAAGAGAAGTAAAACTGATTTATCGCTGAAAGTGCTTTGAAATCAATCAAGTAGATAAGCTAAGCTTTTGGCCGTCAAAGTTCCAAAGGAGTTAAAGCCGCCCGTGGCGAAAAAAGTTTGCAGGATTTGGAGGCGAGGGACGTGTGTCTGAATGAAGAAACGAGAGTTTATCTTATGAAAAAGACATTAATCATATTGATGGTTGGGAGCACTTGGTTGCCAGGTGCATTACTGGCGCAATCGGAACCGCCTGCCGCACCACCTGCGAGAATTTTGCGGGAACCACCTGCCGCATCAGCGCATGCTGCCCACTCCCAAGGTGAACAAGCCGATAAGCCGAAGTCCGAATTAGCACGATTCAATCTGGATTTTCCGGGCGGCGTGCCTGCGGACTTAGTGGCGGCAATTGTGGAAGCCAACGGTAAGCCATTGAATGTAGTCATCCCTGAGGAACATGCCTCCGTACACATACCCGCGCTAAAGATGAGGCAGGTTACGGTGCCAGAATTGTTTGAGGCAGTTGGAATGGCCAGTCAAAAGACGGTGGCTTATGTAACCGGCACCTATTTTGGCGGAGTGAATGGAAGAGCGAGCTCACAATATCAGCAGAGCGTCACGGCATATGGATTCAAAACAGCCGGCCCGCCGAGAGAGGATTCGATCTGGTATTTCTACAATCAAGTGCCTCCCAAACCGCCTGCCGAACTCGAGGAAAATGGAACCATTTGCCGGTTCTTTCAACTGGCTCCCTACCTGCAAACGTATAAAATCGACGATATCACCACGGCCTTGGAGACGGGGTGGAAGATGTTGGGTCAGGGGAAACCGCCTAAATTAAGTTTTCATAAGGATACCAAACTCTTGATCGCCGTAGGCGAGCCGGAGAAGTTGAAAATGATTGATGCAGTGTTGGAGCAATTACCTCTAAAGGAAGCGCCACCCGCAGCCGCTGAGAAAAAAGAACCTACACCAGCGAAAAGTGGAGAGCCCAAGCGGCCATGACGGATTGCTGAGAAGTGCGGGTTTACATGTTCCGCTCCAACCACGAAGTGTGCTCAAGGAAAGTTCCAAAGTGGAAAGTGCGCCCGACGAGCGGACAGATGTCGCGCGATTGACCTCCGATATGGCTGCAAATGATGAGGCCGCCTATCGGAAGTTCTACGAGCTCTATTTCAATCGCCTGTTGCGGTACTTGCTGGTGTTGAGTTCCGGGAATGAAGAGGCGGCGCGGGAGGCCCTGCAAACGACCATGTTGAGAGTGGTGCGGCATGTAAGGCGGTTTGATCCGGAGGAGGTCTTTTGGAGTTGGTTGACGGTGTTGGCGCGGAGTTCCGTGGTGGATGCCGAGCGAAAGCGGAAGCGGTATTTTGGGTTGTTGGAACGGTTCTTTTATAGCAAATCTTCCAACCCTCCAGGAATCGATGAGACCGAAAGCGGGTTGATCGAATTGTTGGAAAAAAGCCTGGAGAAACTTTCTTACGAGGATCGTGAGTTAATGGAAAGGAAGTATGGCGAAGGCGAATCCGTGAAGTCGATTGCCAGCGGGATCGGTGCCACGGAAAAAGCGGTGGAGTCGCGATTGGGGCGGATACGGCGTCAGTTGAAGGAAGTTATTTTGCACCATTTGAAGCATGAGAAATGACGGACAAAACGAATTGTGGAACGACATTCTCTCGGAAGTTGCGCCGGGAGAATTTCGGGAAGCCCTGTTGAACCAGACGTTAAGGCGGGTGCGGCGACGGAAGCAGGCGCGACGCCTGGGCCAAGGTGTAATGGCTCTGGCATTGGTCATTGGAACAGGTTTGTTGCTGTGGCAGGGAAAGACAAATAAAATAGTGAAACAGCCTAGTCTGGAGATTTCAGGGGTAGAGATGATCAGTTCCCGGCCAATGGCTGCCTCGATGATGGTGCAAAGTGTTCCCGGTCTCGTGGAGTTGGTCAGTTCAAAATCAACTGAAATGGCTTTTGTCGATACGCAATCGCCGCAACAAGAGTTTCGGAAGATCAATGATGACGAATTGCTGGCGTTGACCGAAGGCAAGCCTGCGGCGTTGATCAGGAAAGGGCCACACGAAGCGGAATTGTTGATCGTGGATGCCAAGGGGCAAAGCATCATAACCGCAGGAGAAGAAACCCTTAGGCAGTAGGGGGAAGCAGCTCAAAAAGAGGGGCTGGCGTCAGGTGCGTTTCGCCGTTATGCTGGCGGTCTTTGAATGCCAAAGTTTAGTAATATAGCTGCGTATAAGTTTGCCTCGTTGACTGATCTGAAGACGCTTCGGTCACGGTTGATAACGGTGTGCAAGGATTGGAACTTGAAAGGTACAATTCTGTTGAGCACTGAAGGGATTAATCTATTTGTCGCGGGTGCGCCGGAAAAGGTGGAGTTGCTGCTGGCGGAACTGCGCAGCATTCCCGGGTTGGAAAAATTTGAAGTAAAGGTCAGTGAAAGCGATCATCAACCATTCAACCGCATGCTCGTGCGGATTAAAAAGGAGATCATCGCGTTTGGTGTGCCGGGAATCGATCCCGGAAAGCGCACCTCGCCGAAACTGGCCGCCAAAACGCTCAAGCAATGGTTGGACGAAGGGCGTCCGGTGACGTTGCTCGATACGCGAAACGATTACGAAGTGAAGCTCGGCACCTTCAAGAATGCATTGCCAATTGGCATCGATCAATTCCGTGATTTTCCTGCCGCGGTCAGCAAGCTTCCCGCCGGAATGAAAGAGCAGCCAATTGTTATGTTTTGCACCGGCGGCATCCGCTGTGAAAAGGCCGGACCATTCATGGAGCGGGAGGGTTTCAAAAACATTTTCCAGTTGGACGGCGGCATCCTGAAGTATTTCGAGGAATGCGGTGACGCGCATTACCAGGGCGAATGCTTTGTATTCGATCAAAGGGTGGGAGTGGACCCGACGCTGCACGAGACCGACTCGACACAATGTTTTCAGTGCCTCACGCCCTTGGACAAGGAGGACCAGCAGGACAGTCGATTCGTGGCGGGAAAGTCGTGTCCTTATTGTTTCAAGACCAGCCTGGAGCAGGATGCGCTGAACCTGGCGCAACGACGCGAAGCGATTCGCCGCGCAGTGGCGCCTTTGCCTGGCAGTCAGCCGTATGACAATTATCGTCCGCTGAACGTGCCGCAGCATTGCGACGGGATGAGTTTGTTCGACTTTTTGCATACGATTCTTCCTCATATTCCACGGGCGGATTGGGAAGGATTGGCGGCTCAGGGATTGTTGGTGACGGACGACCATTTACCGGTGACGGGAAAGCATATCGTCAGTGCAGGAAAACGAATTCTGCAAAAAATGCCGAATCTCACCGAACCGGAGGTGAATGGCGACATTCAGATTTTGCATGAGGATGAGGCGCTCATTGTGTTGAACAAACCAGCACCGTTGCCGATGCACGCGGGTGGACGGTTCAATCGCAACACACTCGAATACATCCTGCACCAGGTTTATCACCCGCAAAAGCCACGGGCGGCGCATCGATTGGATGCGAATACGAGCGGCGTGGTTTTGGTGACGCGGACGCGGCATTTCGCCTCCCATTTGCAACCGCAATTTGCGCATGGTGAAGTGGGGAAGTTTTATCTCGTGAAAGTGCAGGGCACTCCGAAGGAAGATAGTTTTAGCTGTAACGCCCCAATCAGTGCTGAACCCAGTGAAGCGGGTGCGCGGGAGGTGGATTTCGAGGAGGGACTTCCCTCCAGAACCGAGTTTCGCGTCCTGCAACGAAACGCAGATGGAACGACGCTGCTGGAAGCGCGTCCATTGACCGGGCGCACCAACCAGATTCGCGTACATCTCTGGCAAATGGGATTGCCGGTGTGCGGTGATCCGGTCTATTTGCCCGGCAATAAGTTGGGCGAGACACAGACCTTACGCGTGGAGGATGCGCCACTCTGTTTGCATGCATGGCGGGTGACTTTCCTGCATCCACTACACCGGCAGCGCATGGAGTTTACGGCTCCGAAACCTGAGTGGGCCATGCAGGTTCAGGGTTAGGAACCGCTGCAAAGGTCAACAGGACGACATTTATTTAGCTGCCGCATTCAAGCCCTCAGGATGAAGGTCCAGTTGATGCACCAGGAAAGCCCATTTGTCTGATTCTTCTTCGATGGCTTTGGCGGTGGGTTTGCCGGCACCATGCCCGGCGCGGGTTTCAATGCGGATCAGAACGGGTTTTGGTCCGGCCTGGGCCGCTTGCAAGGTCGAGGCAAATTTGAAACTATGCGCGGGAACGACGCGATCATCGTGGTCGCCGGTCAGAATCAGCGTGGCAGGGTAATGGGTGCCTGGCTTGATATTGTGCAGAGGGGAATAGGCGAACAACGTTTTGAATTCATCCGCATTATCAGCAGAGCCGTAGTCGGAGGTCCAGGCCCAACCAATCGTGAACTTATGGAAACGCAGCATGTCCATGACCCCGACCGCGGGCACCGCGGCGCCGAATAAATCAGGCCGTTGAGTCACGCAGGCGCCGACCAGCAAGCCGCCATTGCTGCCACCGCCGATGGCCAACTTATCCCTCCTTGTATATTTGTTGGCGATGAGCCATTCGCCGGCAGCGATGAAGTCGTCGAAGACATTCTGCTTTTTCGACTTCATGCCTTGCTGGTGCCATTCTTCCCCGTATTCACCGCCGCCACGCAGGTTCGCAACGGCAAACACGCCGCCCATTTCGAGCCAAGTCATCGAGGAGGGACTGAAGCCGGGTGTGATGCTGATATCGAATCCGCCATAGCCGTAAAGATAGGTAGGATTGTTGCCATTGAGCTTTAGTCCCTTTTTGTGAGTGATGAACATCGGAATACGCGTGCCATCCTTGCTGTGAAAAAAGACCTGCCTGGTTTCAAACTCAGAACTGTCCAGGTGAATCTTGGGCTGGCGAAAGACAGTGCTCGTGCCGGTGGTGAGGTCGTAACGGTAGATGGTGCTGGGCACGGTGTAACTCGTGAACGAGTAGAATGTTTCCCTCTCGTAACGTTTGCCGCCAAATCCCCCGGCCGTTCCCAGGCCGGGCAATGCAACCGTTCGGATCAAACTGCCATCGAGAGAATAAATTTTGATTTCTGAATGGGCGTCCTTGAGATAGTCCGCAATCAACTGATTATTCACCGCCGAGACGCCTTGCAGGCGATCGCTGGTTTGCGGAACCACTTCAAGCCAGTTCGCCTTGTCCGGTTTGTTGATATCAATGGAGATGATCCGCCCGCGGGAAGCGTTGAGATCGGTGTGGAAATAGAAGATGGAGCCGACATTATCGATGAAATGATAAGCGGCGTCGAAGTCGTTCAACAGTTCGACCACGGGACTGTTGGGCGCCTGGAGGTCGCGGTAAAACAGGCGGTTGCGCGTATCAGTGCCTTGTTCGACATGAATAATAAGGTAATGACCATCATCGGTGACTTCGCCGCCGAAGGTCCAATCCTTGTGGTCCGGGCGTTCGTAAATCAGCACATCGTCAGATTGAAGAGAGCCCAGGCGATGATAATAGAGTTTGTGAAAATAATTGGCCGCTTTGAGTTCGTCGGTCTTGCTGGGTTCGGCGAAGCGACTGTAGAAGAAGCCTTGATTATCCTTCCTCCACGAAATGCCCGAAAATTTTGCCCAGTTGATCTCGTCCGGCAGATCCTTGCCAGTGCGAATATCGCGCACTTTAAACTGCTGCCAATCCGAACCGGCTTTGGCCAGGCCATAGGCAACCAGGTTGCCGTCATGACTGACATGAAAACCCGACAGCGCAACCGTGCCATCGCTGGAAAGGGTGTTGGGATCCAGCAACAGCACGGGTTCCGCATCCAATGTGGACATCGTAAAAATGACCGATTGGTTTTGCAGCCCCGTATTGTGGCTGACGAAGTAACGGCCACCTTCCTTGAAGGGAATGCCGAAGCGTTCGTAATTCCAGAGTTGCGTGAGACGTTCCTTGATGTTGGCGCGTTCAGGGATTTGTGCCAGGTAATCAAATGTGACCTTGTTCTGGGCTTCCACCCATGCCTTGGTGGTGGGAGCGTTGTCGTCCTCAAGCCAGCGGTAAGGGTCCGCGACGCGTGTGCCGTGGTAATCATCCCATTGATTGGTTTTGGCCGTGGCCGGATAAACGAGCGGAGGGAGGGTTTCGTGTGAACGAGTGTGCATACAGCCGGAGAGCAACCCGCTGGCCAGCAGCAGGCAGAGGAATAAAGATAAAAATGGAGTGGATGGTTCGGTGCGTAGATTCATGGCTCGACAGTACAGCGTTTCAGGCAATCAAAGTGGCCGCGCGTGTCCGCAGTGTCAAAGCAAAAGCTGCGCCAGGCAGAATATTGATTGGATTTAGCCGTTGGAAATGGCAAGGT
Organism: Pedosphaera parvula Ellin514; assembly: GCF_000172555.1. Taxonomy (NCBI): domain Bacteria; kingdom Pseudomonadati; phylum Verrucomicrobiota; class Pedosphaerae; order Pedosphaerales; family Pedosphaeraceae; genus Pedosphaera; species Pedosphaera parvula. Next base: position 31,222 of record NZ_ABOX02000016.1, on the reverse strand, counting down.
GCAGCCCATGCGCCATTTGCTCGCCAAGCGAACTGCTCACCCGGGAAACAATAAGGGTCTGGGCCACCTCTTTTGCACACTGCTATGTACTCTCGCGCTGATAAGTCAAAGCCAGGGGGCGCCAGGTGCAGGGACCAGCGAGGGCCATCACAAAGTTCAGGTGAATGATCCAACCCTGGCACGGGAGATTCAGGCTGAAGGCGGAAAGCTGGTTGCGGATTACGGTGGTTATCAGGTGTTCCAGGTGCCACAGTTGAGTCTGGGGCTTGCCACCAATCACCACGCAGAAATTCGTGATGATTATAACACCATCCAACTAAATGCAATTCATTTGGACAGCACGAAGGCGGAGGTGAAAGCGTTGAGGAAAAGCCTGGGCAATTTTCAAGGCAAACATCTGCATCTGGTGCACTTTGTGGGGCCGGTGCAGCCGCAATGGCGTGATGAATTGGAGGCTGCGGGAGTGAAGATTGTTTCTTATATCCCGGAGAATGCCTATTTGGTTTATGGTGATGCTGCCAGCCTCGCGAAAGTTCAAGGTCTCGCGACCTCTGCGCCGCATATTCAATGGGACGGTGTTTACGAGGATGAGTATAAGATCCATCCGGGTGCTCGCACGGTGGGCAAGCATGGCAAAGCACGCCTGATTGGCACCGAGTTTTTTGCAATTCAGCTCATTGATGATGCGGAAGCCAATACCAATACGGTGCAACTTCTTGAGCAATTGAAGCTGGAACCAATCCAACAGCAGCACCATGTATTGCATTACCTTAATCTGGTGGTTCGGCTCTCACCCGCAGACCTGATGAAGGTGGCGGCCCAACCGGATGTTATTTCCATTCAGCCCTACTTCTCGCATAAAAAGCTGTGCGAAAGACAGGACCAGATTATTGCGGGCAACCTGACCGGGAGTGTTCCCAGTGGGCCGGGTTACCTGGCCTGGCTGGCGAGCAAGGGATTTACGCAGGCGCAATTTACTGCTTCCGGTTTTGCCGTGGATGTGAGCGACAGTGGCGTTGATGATGGAACCACGGTTCCCAACCATTTTGGGTTGTACACTGGTGGACTTACGAGCAGCAGCAGCCGGGTAATTTACAACCGTCTGGAAGGTACCGCGAATGCAGGCAGCACACTCAGTGGTTGTGATGGCCACGGAAATCTCAATACACATATCATTGGTGGTTACGACAATCTTGCCGGGTTTCCCTTCGCGGACAGTGCCGGCTTTCATTATGGCCTGGGGGTGTGTCCGTTCGTCAAAGTGGGTTCATCGGTCGTTTTCGACCCAAGTAACTTTACGAGCCCAATCTATAACAACCTGATTGCAGATGCTTATCATAGCGGTGCGCGTGTCAGCAACAACAGTTGGGGCAGTTCATCAGCGGGCGCCTACGATATCGATGCTCAATCATACGATGCGCTGGTGCGGGATGCTGAGCAGAGTGGTTCGACTTTTCCAGTGGCTGGAAATCAGGAGATGGTGATTGTTTTCGCGGCTGGCAATGACGGGCCGGGTGCCTCCACCGTCGGTTCGCCGGGTTCGGCGAAGAACGTGCTTACAGTCGGGGCGGCTGAAAATGTGCAGGCGTTTGGGGGAAGCGATGGCAGCGGCATTAGTGACACGCAAGCCAACAGTGCCAATGACATCATTTATTTTTCCAGCCGCGGTCCCTGCAGTGATGGACGCCATAAGCCGGAAATTGTAGCTCCGGGAACCCATGTGAGTGGCGGCGTGGCTCAGGCGGCAAACCCGGCTGCGACCGGCACTGCTGATGGTTGCTTTACGGGCGAGGGCGTTTCCGGGGGCGTGGGCATTCCCTATTTCCCAGCGGGACAACAATTCTATACTGCTTCATCCGGCACCAGCCATTCAACGCCGTGCGTTGCCGGTGGCAGCGCTTTGTTGCGCCAATATTTTATCAATAATTTTACCAACCCGGCCAGCCCGGCGATGACCAAGGCCTACCTGATGAACTCAGCCCGTTACTTGAATGGCGCTGCTGCGAATGACACGCTCTGGTCGGACAGCCAGGGAATGGGCGAGATGAATCTAGGCAGGGCTTTTGATGGAACGCCTCGCATTCTGCGTGATCAAGTGGTTGGTGATTTATTTACCGCCAGCGGACAAACCCGCACCTTTACTGGAACGATTTCTGATACCAACAAACCTTTCCGCGTGACTGTGGCGTGGACTGATGCGCCAGGCAGCACCACCGGTAATGCTTACAACAACGACTTGGATTTAACCGTTACCGTGGGAGGAGTTTCTTACAAAGGAAACGTTTTCAGCGGCGCCTTTTCTATTCCCGGCGGAAGTGCGGACACCAAGAACAATGCTGAGAGCGTAATCGTGCCGGCCGGAGTTTCGGGACCGTTTGCTGTCACCATCACGGCGGCGAATATCAATTCTGATGGCGTTCCCAATAACGCCAACGCGGTGGACCAGGATTTTGCATTGGTCATTTATAATGTGAATGGTGCATCCATACCGGTGCTCTCAGGCGCGGGTGTCACACTGAGCGCCGAGACCTGTTTCCCGACCAACAACGCGGTGGACCCGGGTGAGTCGGTGACCATGAGTTTCGCCCTGCAAAACGTTGGCACGTTGCCTACCACAAACCTTACCGCCACACTTCTGGCAACCGGCGGTGTGACTTCGCCGAGTGGTTCCCAAAATTATGGGGCGCTAACCGCTGGCGGCGCGGCAACCGGCAGACCTTTCACATTCACCGCCTCGGGGACATGCGGGGGAACCATAACCGCGACCATGCAACTGCAGGATGGCGCAACCAGCCTGGGCACAGTTAATTTCCAAATTCAACTTGGCCTATTTAATCCCACCAACGCTCTGACAGAAAACTTTGATGGTGTGACCGCGCCTGCGTTGCCGTCGGGATGGAGCACAACCTCCTCGGGATCAGGTACCGGTTGGGGCACCTCCACCGCTTCACCAGATACTTCCCCCAATGGTGTATTTGTATCAGAACCTGATGCCCCGGGAATCAGTGCCCTGGTGTCCCCGAGCATCGCCATTATTTCATCTGTTGCGCAAGTGACCTTCCGGAATAATTACGATCTGGAAGAGGATACCTCAGGTTCCGGCCTGGCTTATGATGGTGGAGTGCTGGAAATTCAAATCGGCGCCGGTGCATTTACGGATATTCTGGCGGCAGGCGGCAGCTTTGTGACCGGCGGGTATAACCGGATCATTGACAGCACCGATGACAATGCTGCCCTGGATGGAAGGCAAGTCTGGAGCGGCAGTTCCGGCGGCTTTATTACGACCACCGTGAATCTTCCTGCTGCAGCAGCAGGTAAAAACATAGTATTAAGATGGCGCGCCGCCACTGATTCCGGGAATGATTTCGGTGGCACCGGGTGGTATATTGATTCTGTTTCGATCGCCGATGGTTTTTATACCTGTTGCAGCTCGATAGCCGATTTGAGTGTTTCGCAGAAGATTTCGGCGAACCCAACCGCGATAGGACAGAATGTGACCTACACAACGACGATAACCAACCTGGGACCATCGAGTGCATCGAGCGTGACCTTTACAGATGCGTTGCCAGCCAACGTTACATTCGTGTCAGCATCTCCCGGGTGCACCTTGATTGGCACCAACGTGGTTTGCAATTTGGGCACGGTGGGAAGCGGGACTTCAAGTAATATTATTGTGACAGTGAATCCTACAGTAGCGACATCGCTGAATAACAAGGTGGCGGTTGCTGCTGCCACGTCGGATCCGAACACAAGCAACAATACCTCCACGCTGGTGTCGCTCGTGCACAACCCGGTGGTCATCACCACGCAGCCGACGAACCAGACAGTGCTGCCTGGTGGGAGTGCGAACTTCCAGGTGGGAGTGACAGGAACCGCGCCCCTTGGTTATCAGTGGTTGTTCAACGGCACCAACCTGGCCGGTGCGACCACCAGCATTTTGGGGTTGGCGAACGTGCAGACTAATCAGGCGGGCGCTTATAGCGTGGTGATTACAAATGACGTGAGTTCCATCACCAGTGGAATCGCCAACCTGAGGGTGCTGGTCTCCCCCAGGACCACGGGAATCACGACAGGTTCTAATAACGTTGCCGTCTCATTTACGACGGTGGCGGGTTTGAATTACACCCTCGAATATAAGAATACGTTGAACGACACCAGCTGGGTGATTTTGCCGGGGACAACTCCGGGAACTGGCGGCACCCTGACCCTCCACGATACAAACGCGCTGGTGGGCAGCCGGTTCTATCGCATCCTGGTTAATTAATGTGCCATGGCAGAATGTTGAGCCACCAGTTGCCTTAAGGAATGGGACGGGTCTGATTCAGGTCGGACTCGGTCATGAGGTTGCCGGGAGAGATAAACAGGGCAGGACGCCTTGATGGAGAGCCAGCGGTTTTAGCTCGGCACGTTCACGGAGGAGATGCCACATTTTTTCGACGGCTTCGGCCAAAAGTTCCACGTCGCCTCGTGCATCGTGACGGCGGACGCCGTGATTGGAAATCTGGAGCCGGTTCAAGACAGAATCCAGTCCATGACCGCCCGGGCACTTGCCCCAGACCAGGCGCGACAGGTAAATCGAGTCATGATAATTAACCGCGCGGGTCGGCAGGGCGTTCCGGGAACAACCGGCGTGCAGAAACTTCATGTCAAAACGGTGTCCGTTGTGGGCGATCAAGGTGGCCTTGCCGGCATAACGCGAGAAGTCTTTCAGCACGGTTCCGACTCGGGGAGCATCACCAACATCCTGGTTGGTGATGCCGGTATAACTCGTGATGAAAGAGGAAATGGAGCGGCCAGGATTGACATAAGAAAAGAAGGAATCCGAGCTGCAAACGACACCGTTCGACATGCGGACAGCGGCAATCTGGATGATCTCGTCCTGATACGAGGAGAGCCCGGTGGTTTCCAAATCGAAAATAACGTAATCCTGGTGCAATCTGCCCGAAGATAGCAGGTGTGGCCTTGGATTCCAGAGCGATTGTGTATTCAGACATCAATTGAAAGCGGAGCTTTCGCAAACAAGCTTGTCATTTTTAGCGGTGAATGAGACAGCAGATGCCGGAGAGTTGAGCAGTGTCAGGAGTGAAAAGTGGTGAAAGGAAGATAAAAAAATCTCGGTTTCCACATAGAGTAGAAACCGAGATTTGAATTTAGCTGCGGCTTATTTGAACAGCATGTTAGCGATGTCCGCCACCGCCACCCATACTCGAACCACCTCCGCCACCGGAGTGACCTCCACCACCGCCGCCGCCCATATGACCTCCACCTGAAGGCATCGCAGAGCCGCCACCACCATGGAATCCCCCGCCACTGCCGTGCATCATCCCCGGGCTTCCCATTGAACTTGGCGGAGCGTTGAAATGGGCTCCTCCAGGTGAACTGAATGCATGGCTGGAAGAAAACGAACGCCCCATGGAGGGTGGAACCGCGGCTGCATTCGGCATCGTCGTTATCGTGCGTTGATGGGAGGTGAATCCACTCGCGGGCAGATTATTCACGCGCATGCCAGTCCCGGGCACCATTGCTGAACTTCTCGGCGCCCCAAAGGTTGTTCTACTGTTCGGACTAATGCTGGTCCACCGAGAGGCTCCCATACCCGCGCTGGATCTGCCGGTCCATTGACCGGGCGCAGTGGTCAAGGTGCGCTGATGTGCCGTGAACCCGCTCGCAGAGAGATTGTTCACGTGAGTTCCGAATGTGCTCGCCGTCCTTGAGGACAATCCGCGAGTTGTGAAGGCGGGAGTGAAAGGTGCCGTGCCCGCCGTATGTTGAAAGTTCATATGCGCGCTCCGGGCCACCACAGGGTCAGTTGCGGCCGATTTTCCGAAGAAGGTTGTTTTGCCGTTGACACCATGGTGAAAGGCAAACCGATTGTCGAAATTCCCATGGGCGAAGTTCTGGTTGTGCCCATGGAAAAACTGGCCATTGTGATCATGGAAAAAATGATCATTATGATGGAAGTGATGATTGTGAAAGAAGAAATCATCGTTATCGAAGAGGAAGGTCGCGCCAAACGGGAAGAAACTGAATCCACCGAAGAACCCAATCGGCTGCCACCACCACCAGGGTGCAGGCTGAACCCAGCCGGGACCCCAATCGTAGTAATAACTGGAGTAATAGGGGGGAGCATACGCAGGAGCACCATAATCCGTGGGAGCGGCATAAGCTTCTGGAGCGGTTTGTGGACTGACGCTGCCCACCGGGTAGCCATTGGTGACAACCATATTAGGCAGCGGTTGTTCAGACGGCTGATTGGTGGCAGTTGACGGATTTGCCAACAGGTCACTCGCTTGAGTCTGGTAGGCTTTTTTGGCGGTATCGAAAGCTTGAGCAAAAGCGGCTTGACCGCTGAGGAGTTGGCGGACCTTGGCCAGACCGGCCTTGGCATTGTCCGGAATGTTCACCTGATCGGCTTTGATGTCATACCAGGCGAGAATCTCACCGGCAGTGCTTTGGATAAACTTGTTCCCGGGTGCCAGGGGCACCGCAACATTAATGGCAGAAATCGCATCCTGCATCTGGCCGCGGCGCGCATCGATATAAGCAATGACTCCATAAGCAAGGCCGTTGTTGGACTCAAGGGTGGTCAATGTCTGGGCTTGATGATAAGCCATTTCGGGCAAGCCGAAATCAACCATGCGGGCAACATAGGCCTCGAAGAGTCTTGGATCATTGCGATCAATGGCACTGCCATTCGCATAAGCGGCTATGGCCGCTGAAGGATCAGGAGCTTGCTGGATTGCCTGAATGGCACCCGCATCTCCGGTAAGAGCAGGGGGTGGGGGTGCTGCCCAAGCTGTAGCCAATAGCCAACCTCCCATGCCAAGTAATAATGAGAATAATGAGATTTTTTTGAACCACGTTTTCATAACACCTAGGAATTGATTGTTTAATCATTTTGCTGCCTGCTGATAATTCCTAGGTATTCCCACTTCTGACCCTATATATGAGACGAACGGAACAGAATTATTATTCTATCCTTCTACAATATACATCCAACCTTAAGAGTGTGCGTGAAAAAGGGTTGCGACAGGTTAAAAACTATTTTGGCCATGTCTGCGAAAATGGTGCATGTGGTCTGGACGCGGGAGTCCAAAGATGTTGGATTTTTCGAGAGCCCAGGAAGGTTTACTTGGGTTAAATCCCCATTTGATTCAACTGAATTTGGCAGCAGCTTGCCTCGGATGCCTGAATTGCAGCCATTGTCGCATTAGGCTCACTCAACCAATAACAAGGAGATCGTATGAAGATTCAATTAATGTCCCTAGGTGTTGCCATTGCGTGGTTAACGCAGGCAGCTTTTGCCCAATCACAGCCGTCCGGAGCCGCAGGGTCGGCGTCGGAACACTCTTTCCAGGCGTCAAAGGTTATTGGAAAAAGGGTTAAGTCGGCTCAAGGGGACGAGATCGGGAAAATTTCCGATTTGGTCATAAATCCGCAAACCGGTGAAACGTTTGCGATGGTGGATCTTGGCCGTCGCAGAGGGATGGCGCCGATACCCTGGCAATTGATCAATATGGGGGCCCCGGATCAAAAAGATGTAATGGTGAACAAGCCGAAGGATGTATTGAGTTCCGCACCGACAGTGACTGACCAGCAATGGGGAAGTTTTAATGATCCGAAATTCACGCAGCGGATTTACGCTTATTTTGGTGTGACGCCCGCAGCCGCCACGGGAGCGCCTGCACCTGCACCAGAAGGATCAGAAAAGGGAACTGGTCACGGACAGGCTCCGAAACCCTCGGAAAATCCCAGTGAGCCAGCACCCGCACCCAAGGCGGGCGAAGACAAACCTTAATCCCAAGTACGCACGCGGATTTAACCGAGCCGGAAAGGACAGCCTTCCTCTCCGAAACGGGGTTCCTGGTATTATTTAGATTCGCCACGCGCTGGCCGCAAATCTTCAAGTGCCCCTAAAATAGCCTTTTGCACGGCGGGATGGGAAAGATTGCCCAAGTGGCCGCCTTGCTCGAAAACGGTCATGAATTTCGGATCAAAGGTGGCTCGCATCCAATCAAAATCTTCATCCGCAATCAGGAAATCGTTGCGGTTGATGACGAGACGGATTTTAGGGTTGGAGTGTAATGCCGGGCCGTACGTGCGCAAGTCGCCAGCTTTGGCCAATGTGGCTGGCACCGTCAAGTCGATGCCCCGGGTTTTATAATAGGGAATTACAAAATCTTCGAAGTAATCCTTATAGGAATATTCCATGATTTCCTGATAGACAGGTTCCCGCCTTAAATTCTTGATTGGACGCTTCAGAACTCCCTGATTGTATCGCTGCTGACTGCTGAAAATGACGTCGCGCAGGATAAACCGGAAAGTCAATCCGATCAGAAACTTGGACTCAACGGCGCTGAAGGGAAGTGTGGTTTGGGGGCGGAGTGAGGTGCTGCCCAACGCCGCCACTTTTAAAAAAGTATTTTGAATGTCCGCAGTTCGCTCGGCCGCCGGCCATTCCAATGGGGCCTGGTAAAACTCGTCCAGCTTGGAAACGCCATAAAGCAGGCGTGCTGGCGTATTAATGCCGACGTACCGATCAAATTTAATCAGGGGGGATTGATTGGTGGTTTCAGTGGCAGCAACGAACATGGTATGGAATCCCCCCATGGAATAGCCCATGAGGGCTCTCGAGCCCAACCGACCGTTGTAGGCCCCAGTTAACCAATGGTCAATCTCGGTGAGGGCGACGTGCAGATCGTGAGTATCCACCGGCGTATAGGCGGGCACGGCTGCGGTGGACGCGTGTTCCATGAACTCGGAATGGTAAACGCTGCTGACGCACACAGCCGTGAAACCGTGTTTGTAAACCAGTTCGGCCAGCGCAATGGAAGTCTCGGCCAGACGATGGGAACCAAGGCCGGGAACGATATAGACGACGGGGGCCTTACCCGGTTGCAACCAATAGGTAAACTTTAAGTTCTTGCCGGTGGTGGGTATGAAAACCGATCGGGTTTTTCCTTGAGTCGGAAACTCCGGGTCTTTATAGGTGAAAAAAACCGACTGGAGCGTTTCCAATGAAGACTCGTCCTGTTCCCCTTTAACCTGAAAATTGGCGACTTGGTTTTTGCGGACGAAGGTCCAGGCGTACTGCAACATGGCATAGGGATCCATCTCCGCATCGGCGAAGCGGACATATTCATCCACGGAATCGGTGAGGTTATTGTAGGTGATGCCCATGGTGACGTAGGACAATGGGGGAAAATAAAGTAAAGGGTTGGCTAGATTATCGCCAATAAGACCGACGGCATCGCGATCGTTGCTGGGGCCGTAGATTGGCAGCATCAAGTAAACCTGAGGCTTCCAGCCCCATTTGCCGAAGGTCTGGCCAAAATCCGCGTCGGATTTTGGAATATTCCATCTGCTGGCTACATCGATAAGGCCGCCGACACCAACGACTGTATTGCAAAAAAAGCGATCCGTTTCATGGCGGGCTCCGGCCCATCTGCCTTGCAGCAGATTGTTAATCAAACGGTCCGGATAAGTGAGATTTCTGCCAAAGTTGCCGATCCCTGTTCGGACCGGCCTGATGACAACAAATCGATAGGCTTTGCTGGTGGGCTGCACAATGCCGATCATAACTCCCTTGTTGAAAGTCCACATGACACGGTTGGCCGGTTCAATGGGGTCGGGAACAGACGGCGGAAGCTCAATGTTTCCGCGAGTGGTGTCATGTGTATAACTGGTCGGGACGGTGGCAGGTCGTTTAATCAGAGATGGGTTTGCTGGCGGGAGATTGGTGAGCACTTTATCGGTTTGGTTCGTGGTGGAACCTGGCGGAGAAGCGGGAACGCTTTTGCCGGGAGTTTTTGCTTCCCCGGGGCGGGAGAGTCCGAGTTGGGCGGCGAGGTTGCCAGTGGCAGCCAGGAAGCAGGCAATTGCAGCGAGTAAACTGAATGGTATGCGTCTCATTGACTTTCTTTAGCCAGATTTGAATTCCGCCAGGCTTCCGCAGAATGTTGCAAATCACGCCGTATTCATATGGGGTTTTCTACCGCCACGCCGGTGACGAGGATTGTTTGGGTATGGAAAGTGGAGGTGCCAGCCTTCTGGCGGCGAACTGCCGAACCTTCCGCGAAGATGGCAGGGGCAAAAGAAATAAAAATGTCTAGATTCCTGGTTTGATGCGTGTAATTCTGTCCGGCCAGTGAGTGGACTAAAACACCAGATTGTGGTCGTAGATGATGACAGAGACGCGCGCTTTCTCCTGCGCTATCTCATCGTTCGCCATTACCCGAATGCTACCGTCTCGGAAGCTGCTGATGGTGAAACTGCGCTAAAACTTTACAGCCAGACAGCCAACCTGTTCGTAGTGGATTATCGCATGCCCAGGCTGGATGGCTTGGAAGTGACGCGGCAACTCCGGAAACAGTCCAAGGTGCTTCCGATCATCATGGTTTCGAGCCTTCAGATTTCCGAACAAGAGGTTTTGGCTGCAGGGGCGAATTCGTTCGTGGACAAGGTGGGGTTGGTGAGCCTTTTGCCGAAACATCTTTCCTCGGTGTTGCCGCAGTAGGTGGGCGCTGGCAACCTAATTTGCACAGGTGAGGGACCGATCGATCAGGACAATGCGAGCAGCCTTTCGCTGGGTATGAGAATCGCCGGATTGCTGGGCTAAAACCTGATTGATGACTTCGTTATCCTGGGGAGAAGCAAGACCTTTTTTCAAAATGGTCAGGTGTTGGATGGCATTGGAGATGTTGTACCAGTCGGCATCCTTTAAGAGCTCCTTTTCCTCCGGCGAGCCCAGGCGCGCCCAGGCATCCACACTGCCTAGGTACTTTTCAAAGACTTTGAGTTTTTCGGCGGTAATCACGGAGTTACAAATTAAAGAATAATCGGCTCAACGTTCCCGGTTATACGGAAAATAAGGCCGCGGCACTGATCGTCATCTGGCCAAAGACCGCTCTCACCTGGACTTAAATAGTCCCGGTCGGCCGCCCGACGCACTTCAATAAGGCGTGCAGTTGTCATTTCATTCAGACTCTTGTAAACCAATGCCAAACCTCACAAAAAAGTATATACGAACCAATGGCTGGTTTGGCAACAGAGGAGTGAGCCAAAAGCGTGCCATCATTCATTTTAGTAATGCTGAAGCAAAGCTGGACGACCAATTGGCGGGTGGCAGGCTAAGTATTTCGATGTGGAAGGCGGGGCTGAGCGTCCTAAAGGAAGCTTCAACATGATACAACTCAAGCTGAACAATGGAATACTTGCCATTGTTTGGAAGCACTCAAGCTGGCCAATCTTGAACAGCGCCTTTCGCCGAAAACATGTGAATTTCCTAGCAAAAAGCGCCTTTTATGACTTGGCACACAACTTGCATCAAGCCTCTCATGTGTCGTACCAACAACTGAAAATTACTTCAAGAATCTGCTAGGACGCATCTCTTTCCCGCGTCGTAGTAGTTCTGATACTTCTAACTGCAGAGATGATTCGTATCCCCAAAACGAACTCTGCAGTTTTTTCTTTTTCCCCTGAGTCCTGCTCAGCTTCGAGACAGAATCCACAGAAAAGTGACGTTTTTAGCAAAAAAGCGGGCTGGGGACACGTGTCACCAGTACTGGTGACTGGTGAGGACAGAGAAAAAGGATAGTATCAATAGCGTTGACGATGCAAAGTGCAGTTGTTTCGTGTGTGTAATTAAGGCGTATGTCTGCGGCGCCGCATCGAAGATAAGAAATAAAGAATTTGTTCTCATCAGGCCTGACGAAAGTCAGGCCTGTTTCTTTTTCGCTCATAGCGGTTGAAGGTGCGCGTGGAGAGCGTCGAGGACAGACTTGCAAAGACTTTCCAGGCTCATAAGCAACCGGTGACTGTGACCAGTGTGCAGGGGGAAAGATTGGCCACGCTGTTTAAGGCTCCGCTTTTTGCAAGGCCGAGAACCCAATTTCCTGCATAACACCTTTTGATCTTCTTGATCACCTTCGGTTCATCATAAACACCCGGTTCAATGTCGCAATGGTGACCTTCGCATCTTTGGTCAGGATTACCAGGGTGGGCTCATGGCTTTCGAACACGGCCACTTGGCGAAACTAGACCAATTATACTGCTCAAAGTCAGAGTCCATAACCGGAAAGCTGCGTTCCGCTTCGCATTGGAAAACAGCGTCAGCTGAGGACAATTTGGCGGGCAAACACTTGAAACAAAGGCCGGAGGCTCATGGCGGGCACGAAGATTGCTCAGCAAAAAGAATAACATGACAACTCATGCGCACGACGACGGAATATCCGGTTCCGCTAAAAGGGCTTTGCCTCAAAATAATTCGGCTGTGTCTCAAGTTCGCACAGCGAAAAAAGCGGCAGTTCCCGCAGCAAGGGACGTTGCGAAGGTGAACCGCATTTTGCTGGTGGAAGACCAGCCGGATTTCGGCCGGCTGATACGCGAGTATCTTTTGGATTCGGATTCGCCACGGTTCGAGGTGCGGCATGTGGAAAGCCTGGGCGCCGCCATGGAGGCGTTAACCGAGCAGCTTTATGATGCCGCATTGCTGGATCTGACCTTGCCGGACAGCATCGGTTTGCAAAGTTTTCAAAAGGTTTTCCAACTCAACCCCAATTTGCCCGTTGTGATTCTTACCGGCATCGATGACGAGGACGTTGGTGTGGCCGCCATTAAAAGTGGAGCCCAGGATTTCCTGCCCAAGCAGCATCTCAACCTGCTTTTGCTCACGCGGACGCTACAATATGCCGTTGAACGCAAGCAGATGGAAGTTCAGTTGCGTCAGTCGCAGAAAATGGAAGCCATCGGGCAGCTTTCCAGTTGCATAGCCCATGAATTTAACAATCTCCTCACCTCCATTCAGTGCAATCTGGCGTTACTGCTGGACTCAGAAAAACTAACGGACGCCGCGGAAGAAAAGGAAAGCCTCATTTCCATCAAGGATGGGGCCAATCATGCGGCCGCCTTGACGCGCCAATTGCTCACCTTCAGCCGCCGTCAAATTATGGAGCCGCGCGTGGTGGATTTTAACCAGGTGCTTGAAGGGTTTGGAAACATGCTGAAGCGCCTCCTCGGTGAGGCCGTGCATGTCTATTTTAGCTATGACACAGGACTTCCGAGCATCAAAGCGGATGCCGGCATGCTGGAGCAGATTATCCTGAACCTTGCCGTCAACGCACGCGATGCCATGGAGGCTGGCGGGGAGGTGGTGATCGAGAGCCGGTTGGCCAGGATTGATACCGCGCATGTGGCTCTGCATCCGCAGGCCCGCACTGGAGATTTTGTCTGCCTGAGGGTCGCCGATACCGGCTGCGGCATCGCCCCGGAAAACCTGACGAAAATTTTCGAGCCATTTTTTACGACCAAGGAAATGGGCAAAGGCACAGGCCTGGGCCTCGCAAGTGTGTTGGAGATTGTGCGGCATCATCAGGGCTGGATAGAGGTCGAGAGCGTCCTGTCCAAAGGGACTGCGTTTCGCATTTATTTCCCGGTGACCGAAGCGGCGCCGGAGGTGAAAAAACCAGAGGGGGAAACCGGAAGCCTGAATGGGACAGAAACCATCCTGCTGGTGGAAGATGATCCGACAACCAGGCAGTTGGTTGGAATTTTGCTGCGGCGTTATGGATATAACATCATTGCCTCAGCCACGGGTGCGCAGGCTTTGCAACTATCCGAGCAGGTGCTTGCCGGTGTGCAATTGCTGTTGACCGACGTGGTCATGCCGGAAGGAATCGATGGTGTGGAACTCTCGAAACAGCTGCAAGGCAGGAATCCTGATTTGAAGGTCGTATTCATGAGTGGTTACAGTGCCGAAGTGCTCACGAAGAACATCACCCTGCCCGAAAGGTTAATGCTGGTCCAAAAACCATTTGATCCCAAGTTCATGTTGCGCGTGGTCCGGAATACGTTGGATGCGAAGCGGACAGCGTAGGCGGTTTTAGGATTGCGGCTCCGCTGTGAGCTCATCCGCGGTCTCTTTGTTGAAAAAGGGTTGCGCGCGCAAAGCTTCACGGCAGGCGGTCAGCCGCAGTTCACGCTTAAACCCGTCCGGGCGGTGGTGCAGCTCAGGTGAATAATCATGTCGGAGTTGCTCGATACGGCCGGTGACCGGCGAAGGATCAAAGCCGTGGCCGGGAGTCTTCGAGGGTTTTTCAGGAGGGTAGAGCGGTTTGGGAACCCAGCCGCAAGACACCTTCATCAGGGCATAGAACAGGAGCATAACGCCAAACAAGATAAAATATTCCGTCCACATGCGCTCGTTGCTTTCTGGTGCTCAAAGCCTTGGTGGCTCACTACCTTTGTGATGTTTTTAATTTAGCACAAGGAGCTGCCATTGGGAAGCTTCAAATCACCGCAATAAACTCGACTCAATCCGCCCTGTTGGATCATTGAATCTTCAACAGTTCGTCAGAGCTCCACGCCTCCTGACGTTTGGCATTTGCGGCACGAATAGCCTTCACAGTGGCCGAATCCACTGGCGAACCACCATTATCCCACTCGCGACGAATGTAAGTAAGAATGGCCGCGAGTTGCTCATCATCGAAGAGGCCCATGCTGGGCATATCGAGCTGATAACCTTTGCCATTTACCTTGATGGGGCCATGGAGACCATTCAGCGCGATACGCACTAGACGTTGTTCTGAACCGAGCACCCATTCGGAATCCACCAAGGGCGGTGCCAGGCCTTCCATGCCCATGCCGTGCGATTGATGGCAGGCGGCACAGCTTCCCAGGAACAATGGTTTGCCGGCTTCAAAGCGCTTCTGCTGCTCGGTGGTGAGCGGTGGAATGACGGGCTCGGGTTTTGCGCCCGGCTTGCCAGCCCAGGTGAACAGGGCGGATATCTTCTTTCCACGAGTAGAGATTTTGTCATTGGTATCTCCCGCCAACACAGTAAGCGCCTGGGGTGCTTTGGCGAGCTTCACAGGTTTTTTAGTCGTGACACCAGCTGTGGAGGCGATGCCATCCAACAGCGATTGTTGCTGGGCGGCAATTCCGCAGTCGGCGATCAAGGCGAGCAGTTGCTGCACGCGCTCGGGCTGGCGCTGAATAACCACGCAAGCCGCCAGGCCACTGAGAACCCGCGCTTGCATGCCCTGAGGCTTTTTCCAATCAAGTGTGGAAACCAGCTTCCGTAGCAGCTCCAATTCGCGGCCATGTACACTGCTCAAAATGGCGTCGGGCAGGAACGCATTTGTTTGGGCGGTCGTAGCGAGATTGGCCAGAACGAAATCTGCCTGCGGATCGTGAGCCTCGCCCAGGGTGAGTGCGAGTTGCAATTGAACTTCAGGCGCCGCATCTGTCTTCAAAGCAAATAGTTTGTTGAGAACTTCAGCCTTCTCTTCCGAGTCGAAAAAGTTTTCGCACAGGCGCATGGCTGCCGCACGGACACGCGCGTCTTTGTCCGTCAAAGCTTTTTGAGCCGTGGATTGATCCAGGGCTTTGAGGCCATCAAGCGTCCAGAGCGCATGCAATCTTCCCAGCGGCTGAGCACCATTCAGAGCCAGACTCTTGAGGGCGGGAATGGTGACGGGATCATGTTTTTCAACCAGCAATCGTTGCGCGGTGAAACGCCACCAATCGTTGGAATGTGACAGGTGATCGATCCATTGCAGCGGAGACTCGACGGAAAAGTGGGCCTTGTTCATTGCGTCCCGGCCATCAGGGACAACGCGGTAGATGCGGCCAAGATGAATCGGCTTGTCCAAATTGCGTTCCGCAGACTGATTGCGGAGATAGGTGGTCAGGGAAATGCGATGCTGCAGCACGCCACGGTAAAGATCCACAATATAGAGTGCTCCGTCGGGCCCGGTGGTGAAGTGGACCGGGCGAAAACGTTCATCAGTGGAGGCCAGAAACTCTGCCTTGTCGTAGGGATTTTTGCCGAGGACGGCACCATTGGTTTCGGAGAGAATGTTGCGACGAACCAGGTTCCCGGCCGGTTCAGCGACAAAGACATTGCCGTAAAATTCCTGGGGAAAAAGATCGCTGTAAAAGACGTAGGGTGAACAGGCGGCGGTATACTCCTTCAAACGACCGTCACGCAGCATATCAGGACGGTAACCGCGATTGATTCCGGGGTTGACGCGTGCAGGCCACACGAACTGATTTTCAGCCGCGTTGACGTTGTTGCCATGGGCCTGGAGGAAATTTGGGTTGCGCCCGATATAGGTGGAAGGAATGGCATCGTAACGCAGTTGGTCACTGTTGGAATTATAAAAGAGGCGACCGTTTTCATCCTGGCTGAGACCCCATTGGCCACGAAATATGGTGACACCATGTTTCCATTCGCCTTGATCATATTTGAAGCGTGTCATGTAAGCCGCGCCATAAATCCAGTTGTCAATGCCCCACAACAGACTGTTCGGCTCCCGTTCAGGATTGGCAAGTTCAGGACGCTTCGGATCGACAGCCACCCCGAAGTCCGAGGCGATCTCAATCTTTTCATCAGCCTTGCCATCTCCATTTGTGTCCCGCAGGAAGTAAAGATGTGGCGGCGCTCCCACCAGCACCCCACCGCCGACAAAAGCCAGGGCGCGAGGCAGAACGAGCCCATCCGCAAACACGGTGCTCTTGTCCATTTTGCCATCGCCATCAGTGTCAGTAAGCACAACCACCCGCCCCACAGGAGCATCTTCGCCGTTGCCATCCAGGTCGGGCATGAAACCCCGCATTTCAACCACCCAAAGCCGGCCATCCGGATCGAACTGCGCCACCACCGGATCCTCGACCAGCGGCTCGCTAGCGACACATTCGATGTGAAAGCCGGGCTGCAGCTTGAAACTCTTTAGCGCATCCACCACGGAGAGCGCGGGCGATGGCGGAATTAACTCGCGAGGGACAAGCGACTTCTGGACTTCTCCTCGCTTATCCGATTTGTCGCCGATCTGAGCCTGCGCGAGCGGGCAAGTGGCGGCTAAAAAGGTGAGTACAGTTCTTCTGAACGACAGCTTCATGCGTATGAATTTTTAAACTAAAAGGAAATGATAGCAAGCAGATGCGGCAAACGCAGGCAGCGTTCGAAAATCAAAACTTTGTTCCCCTCGCCTCCATCCAAAACTGTTTCCAACTGCCCGTAACTGATAACCGTCCTGGCAACAATTTCTTGTCGGATTTCCCAATCGGCGGGTGCTATCAGGAGAATCAGTATAACGGAGAATGTGCGGATGGTGCGGCGGCAGAACTTGGGAAACTGCCTGCCTATCGTCATCGGTTCATCTGTCCAGCAATGCAAAATAGAATCAGATATCGGCAAATCTGCAGAATCCCTAACTGAAGTTTAACTTGGAATTTAAAATTATGTTCATGGTAGGCGTCGTCTTTTCACTTATCGGTTTGGTATGCCTGTTCTTCAGTTTTTGTTTGTTCCGTGGCGCTTTTCGCAAACGAAATGGATGGAAAAGCGCCCCTGGCATTGTGGTTGGCTATGTTGAATCCATCAGGGACGGCCAGAGGCACTACCGATCTCAGGTGCAATTCACCGCCAAAGGTGGAAACCCGGTGGTTATTACTTCAAACATCGGCTCCAACACCCATCTTAACAGGATTGGAGATCAGGTGAAGGTTTTGTATGATTTAAACAATCCCGCTCAAGGCGTGATCAAGTCGTTTTCGACTTTGTACATGCCCGGCATTGTGCTCGCATTTATTGCAGTCTGCTTTTCAGGGGTGGGTGGTCATATTTTATACTCCCTTGACTCATCGAAAATGTGAAACTCAAGCGACAGGCAATTCAAAACAAACCAGGAAATTGATATGGTCGTTCCGGTGGTGGCGTTGATCATCCTTGGATTGGTCATCTGGGCTGTCCAAACGAAGCAGGCTGATGCTCTTATGAAATCTCTCGCACGAACCGCGCCGTTCGTATCCTTCGTATTTTGCATTCTTGGCGGCGTGGTGCTGGTTCTTGACGGCATTGATCAGGAGAACGGATTCGTGTGTGGGATTGGATTGTTTTTCATTGGTATGGCCTTCTTTGTTGGCCCTATGCTTTGGTTGGTTGCTGAGAAGTATCGCTCGAAACCAAATGACAAATGACACCGCAGCCTCACAAGTCACCTGAGCCAACCATTATTGCTGTTGCAGCTGGCTCCATTTTAATTCTGGTAATGGTGGTCACGTTGCTTTCCATGTCGCTATCGAAAGCGCAGTCCAACGCGCCTCCTTCAATCATTCTTCCGGCAGCGGATTGGAATGTTCGTGAGCACGTGCTCGCTTCACTGGTAACCACCAACAAGCCGGGCGACTACCCCTTGCCATCAGCCTGGGCCGGCGTCGAGAAGGTCACTGCCCGCACTGGTTGGCATGCGAGGAAGGACGAGGTGGCCGGGCAAACAAATCGGTGGTTCCATTTCGATAAGTTAACGGTGTGTCCGGGTCCTATATTCCCAGTCATGCGGGAAGATCGCTATATTTGGGATGCTGCCACAGGGCGGCGCTCTGGGCCTGCGTACCGCCCTTCACTTCCCACCGATAGTGAGTTGCTGGGAATGCACGACGATGCGTCTGTTACTAATTTCCTTGGTTTCAATCCTTTTAGAAGCGGCATCTCCGGGGCACCTGGCATCCGTTACTTCACACTTGGCCCTTATAACACGATCAAAACCCTCAACGTGACGTTCATGAAAGGGACCGGCTCAAATATCAATAGTATTCTCATCAGGCGCGGCACCTTTCAATCCGAGGAGAGATTGAAATGACAAATGAGAAACATTAAAGAAATCCTGTTCGCCGTTGCGATCGGCCTGCTGGCGGTTTCGACCAGCCCGGCTGAGGAGAAGATTCACGGGGTGGTGCTGGATGACGCCGGGCGGCCGGTGGCGGGCGCGCGGGTGCTTGATGCCACCTCGCAAGTTGTGTTTCTGATGGATGGCAAATTTGGGTGTGGCGCATTCAAAGGCACCACTACAAACACCGACGATGTGGGGCGCTTTTTGCTCAGGGGAGTTGGCGAAAACAAAACACGTGTCATAGTTGTTTCGGAGGATGGCCAGATGATCCAGCCGGTCGAAGCTTCAGGGCCGGGGCAGGCTTTGAAAATCACACTGCCGAAACCGGCAACCTTGCTCATCCGCTATGACATTCCCGGAGACGTGGCGGAGGCATATTTTGAGCTGACACTTCGCACCAATAAATTGAAGTTGCCACTATGGAACTATATCACCCTGAAGACGACGGCAAAGGTTTCCAACGGCGGACAAATCGTGTTGAGCAATCTCACTGCCGGCACATACGATTTTTCTCGAATAAGGATAGGAGGTCCGACAAATTCCGGCTTCATGTTTATGTCTGGCGACCCTGCCGAGTTCGTAAGAAGCGACCTCCAGCGACTCGACCTCAAGTCAGGCCGCACTCAACAGGTTCACGTTGTGCGCTCGCTGGGACAGCGTGTTCAGGGGCAGGTGACCGGCTTGGAACCAACCACAAACCTGGCTGGGGCATACCTCTACTTGGGTTCAGCCACGGCCATCGGCAGTCCCCTCGACTTTAAATCAAAATTGGAACCCTGCTTCGACGCTGTGGAATTAGGCGAGGATGGACATTTCCAGACTGCACTCCTGGAGCCGGGCACGTATACGCTGGTGGCGGAGGTTTTCAACTTGGGCGAACCCCCGCCTCGCAAGCCCGTCGCAGATGATGAACCAGAATTTTGGGGGTTCGAGGGGCTCTCAAGATCACTGCGACTTGCTTTTGTGGGCTCTACCAAAGTGACCGTCACCCGGCAGTCCCCGCCGTCGGTGGTAAAGTTCAGACTTCGCCCCTGGGTTGAGCCACAAAAGTGAGACAGCCTCAAGCCTTATGAACACACAAAGCAAGGAAAGGCGGAGTGACTCAGGTTGGAGAATCAAAAAGATACCACATGAGGATACTAAGGTGCGGGGTGTTGTATCCTTTCTACCAGCATGCGGTGCGATTGGGTTCATCATTGGTTTTTCGATGCTCTTTTTGATTTTGTTTTTCCGCATGCGAAGCCTGGCTGGTTTTTATAATGCCGCGTCGGCCATGATCGTCGCCGGTTTGGTGGTTATGTTCATGGGATTATGGTTGTTCGCACGGAAGAAACGACGCGGCTGGAAGATTGTTTATGGCCGCTGTGTGGACCGGGAATTAAGGCAGGTCCTTTCCGCGGGTGAACATGGCGGGTGGGTTTGGGATTGGAGGATTGTTTGCGAATACGAATCCGAGGGCACAACCTATCGCGTGACTCCAGTGGTTGGCTGGAGCAGTCACGCCACCGAGAGGAAAGCTTTGAAGTATTTGGAGAAAAGGATTTCTCCGACAGGTTCTTGCAGACTAGGCGTTAATCCGAAAGTTCCACTTCAAGCAGAGTTGCTGAAAAGCCGGGGCATTGCAGAGAGGTTTCTATATGGAAGGCGTTCACGTAGATGAACTGCGTCATTCAGCTAATTCACCCGACACCTATTTGCTGGTGCCATACAAGCCTTAGTTGAGAGCCGAACCATCGCGGAAAGGTTTGTGCGATTCATATAATTCAAGCCGTTGAGAGGCCTCTTTGAATCCAGTTTCATTCGGGATGCTCGAGATCAGATTCAAAACGTTCTTTTGAGTCACGACCGCTTCATCAAACCGGCCCGCCTCGGCGTAAGCGGCGGCCAGTGTGGCGAGGAGCGCTGGTTTGGAATTGTGAGTGAGTTCGCAGGCATGTTGGGCGAGGCGAACAGCTTCGGTGCCGTTGCGG
Organism: Pedosphaera parvula Ellin514; assembly: GCF_000172555.1. Classification (NCBI taxonomy): domain Bacteria; kingdom Pseudomonadati; phylum Verrucomicrobiota; class Pedosphaerae; order Pedosphaerales; family Pedosphaeraceae; genus Pedosphaera; species Pedosphaera parvula. The sequence continues at coordinate 10,581 of NZ_ABOX02000016.1, read as the reverse complement.
ATGTTCGGATCAGGATTGGTGACAAGTATCCAGGCGATGCGATCTAAAAGCTGCGGTTGCTCGGGATTGCTTTGCAGAAGTTTCCGATAAATAACCAAGGCGTCCCTGGTTTTTCCTTGGGCCAGCAAAGCGCCGGCTAGGGCATAACTAACGAGAGGCAAATCAGGGTTTTCCCGCAGGGCAGCTTCGTATTCCTGCTGAGCTTCAGGCCAGCGATGCAATTTGGCATAGGCGTTTGCTGTATTGTAGTGAATCGTGGGATTGGCGGGGTCGAGTGCCAATGCATGTAGAAAAGCGGCGAACGCCTCATTGGCTTCGCCTGTTTGCATGAGTGCGGTGCCGAGATTATTGAGTGCACGGGAATTGTTCGGATTGAGTTTCAGTTCCGCGCGAAATTGATCGATCGATTCGGCTGATTTTCCCTGATTGGCAAAGATGACACCTTGATCGTAATGCGCATTGAGATAATTCGGTTTTAAGTTTGAAGTTTCGTCATAGTGACGGAGAGCATCATCGAGGTAGCCATTTTTTTCCAATGCAAGAGCGAGGTTGAAATGGATATCGGCAAATCCCGAGGTCAGCGGGACATTGGAGGACTGGAGCGAAACATTAGGAAACTCATGGTTCGCAATTTCCAACGCGTGTTGAAACAAGGCTTGGCCATCTTTCCAATAATGCTCCTGCTGCCAGGTGAGCGCGAGGCAGACGCTGAGAGCACCTGCACTCGCGAGTGTGAGGAGTTGGGTTTTGTGCTGAGCCAGTTCAGTTAGGCCCCACGTCAGGAGAACTGACAGACCGATGGAGGGAATGTAAGTGTAGCGATCGGCCATGGATTGCACGCCGACCTGAACCAATCCAATTACAGGAGCAAGAGTGCCAAGGAACCAAAACCAGCCCACCAGGAAGTAAGGACGCCGTGAGGCACACCCCAGAGCTAAAATGGTGATGCCGATCACGAATGAAACCGCACTGGCAACGAAGGCGGAAGGCCAGTGTCCTGGGTGCACGTAAAGGACCGAGAGGTCAGTTGGCCAAAGGAATTTCAAAACATAACGGAAGTACGAGACAAATGCATTTGCCATGCGTGCGCCAAGCGGAAGCTTGACCATCGAGGAAATTGTGCCGCCCTGATACTGAACCATGACAGTGATGACGCTGACGACGATGGCCAGGGTGAAGAAAGGGATTTTCTCGAAGGCAAGTTTTCTCCAGGCCATGAGGTCTTTAAGTTGGGCGCGTTCGAGCGGCCAGAAATCAAGCAATAGGAGCACGCAAGGCAGAGTCACGAGCATCGGTTTGGAAAGCAGGCCGCACGCGAAACAGAAAAGGCTGATTAAATAAAAGGCCTTGGAACGCTGGCGAACGTAGCGGGAATAGCTCAAAAGGGTCAGCAGAAAAAAGAAAGTGCTGAGAACATCCTTGCGCTCAGAAATCCAGGCCACCGATTCCACATGCAGCGGATGCCAGGCAAACAGGGCGGCGACCATCATACTGAGCCACGGACGCCGGGTCATGCCAAAGAGCGTCCAGAACAGCAGGAGTGTGTTGGCGGTGTGCAGCAGCACATTAGTTAGATGATGGCCGACAGGCTGTAGCCCGTACAACTGCACATCAAGCATGTGCGAAATCCAGGTCAGCGGATGCCAATTGCCGGCATGTCCGGTGGTAAAGGCCCAAAGCAGGTTCGAGAGTGTCAGTCCGCTGTTTACGTGATCATTTGCCGTGACGTATTGGGGATCGTCGTAGGTGGTGAAATGATTACCGAGCGATGGCAGGTAAACAGCCAGAGTGCCAAAAGCCAATAGCAGAGAGATTGCGAAAAGATTTTTTCTGCCATTGCCCATGACAGAGAAAATGGCGCAAGACCGGGGCGTTTGACAAATTCAAAACGATGTCGGCGTCAAGTTCCGATGGGAGGGGTAAAGTGTTCCCAATCTTCCGCCTCGTCTTCGCCCTTGAGTTGGATGCCTTTAAGCGAACAAATTGCGGTTTTGAATTCCGCCTGTTGCAGGGGTTTGCTGAGAAAGGAGCGAGCTCCGAGATCGAAGGCGCGGTTCATCTGTTGCACGTCCTTGGAACCGGTCAAAACCACGATTGGAAACTCGGGTTTGAACTCGGCTTGAATCCAGGCGAGGATCTCCAGTCCATCCAGGCGAGGCATTTTCAAGTCGAGCAGCAGCAGGATGGGCAGGGGATATTTGGCGCGGTCACCATAAGGGCCTTTGCCTTTAAGGTAGCTGAGCAGCTTTTCGCCATCCTGCACGAGTTGCACCGGATTGGTGATATGACATTCGTCAAGGAGGCTCTGTAGCAATTCAAAATCGCCCTCTTCATCCTCCGCCACTAAAATTGTATTCCCATTCATTACAAACCTCTCCCGATTTTGGCATCTTCAACTCCAACATAAAGGCGCCACTAAAAAAATTGTCCAAAGCCAAGAGTGAACCGCCTTAAGGGCGGCCTAACCGTTACAATGCAGACAGTAAGAGGTCGGCTGGGTGGATGTCAAATAGCCTGAGCCCCACAAAGAAAAAATAAGCAAAGGTAATTCGGATGGTTTTTCATGGGCGGTGATCTAGTGCCCTCGAGGGGCGGGACGGGTTTAAGACGGCGCAATTAATTGTTGATCGTAAAGGTCTTGCGGTGGGTATTAGTTTTTATTCTTTTCCGTTTTTTTGATGAGCATGAGCATGCGTTTGGTGGTGGCAAGCGCTTAAGATTTTATTTTTTCCTTTCGGAAAATCAGGTAGAGGCCCAGGGAGATCACGAGGACAGCAACGATCCCGAGAGCGATCCACAGGGCAGGGTTGGCAGAAAAGTGGCGGACCTGGCCTGAGGAAATGCGCGTGATATGAACGATGCTGCCGTTCGTGGCATTGGTAATCGTAGTGGAGTTCATGCGGTCGATCGTTTTGGCGACTGTAGCAACTTACGCATGTTGAAGAGAGGTGACAAGGTTGTGGAAGCATTTCATAATGCAAGCTCCAGCTAAAAATACATGAAGGCGCATCAACTGATTATTTTGTTGGGTTTCGCTTTGGTGGCAGCAAAGCCAGGTGTCGCGGCACAGACCAATGTGATGAAGCCGCTGCCCTATACGGGAGTGAACCTGGCCGGTGGAGAGTTTTATGATCCCGTCAAGACGCCTGAGCCGATGTATGGGAGGAACTTTAGTTATCCCACCAGGGCAGAGTATGAATATTTCGCAGGCAAAGGGATGAATGTTTTTCGGGTGCAATTCTTGTGGGAGACTTTGCAGGCGAAAGCAAAGGAGCCGTTCCGGCAGGCTGAACTGGATAGATTAAAAAGCACGGTAAAGCTGGCGACGGCGCGCGGGCTCACGGTGATTTTAGATCCGCACAATTATGCCCGGTATTACGGCAAGGTGGTGGGGAGCAACGAGGTGCCGTATGACGCATTCGCGGATTTTTGGGGACGACTCGCCAACGAATTTCGAGGCGATACGAACGTGTGGTTTGGGTTGGTGAACGAGCCGCATGATATGCCGACGGAACAATGGCTGCAGGCGGCGAACGAAGCGATCGCGGCCGTTCGCAAGACGGGTGCGGAGAATTTGATTTTGGTGCCCGGCAATGGCTATTCCAGCGCGCACGGTTGGGTGAAGGGGAAATGGTACGGGACATCGAATGGGAGCGTGATGCAAAAGATTCACGACCCGAACAGCAATTATGTATTCGAGGTGCATCAATATTTGGACAAGGACAGTTCGGGGACGCACCGGGAGGTGGTGAGACCGACGATTGGGAGTGAGCGGTTGAAGGAATTTGTGGAGTGGTGTCGGCAGAACAAGCAGCGGGCGTTTTTGGGAGAGTTTGCGGTGGCGGAGGGAGAAACCGGGCGGCTGGCGATTGAAGACATGTTACAAGCCATGGAACGGGATCGGGATGTCTGGCTGGGCTTTACCTGGTGGGCGGCGGGGTCGCGTTGGGGGAATTATATGTTTTCGCTGGAGCCGAAGGATGGGAAGGACCGTCCGCAGATGGAGTATTTGCGGGGGCATTTGCAGAAATAGGGAAGCGGCGGCGAGTCACAAAAAGGCACAAAATAAAGAGCAACAGAGAAGTGTTTATTGCGCCGTACTGACGACTGCCTGGACTGAATCGTCGCCCACGGGAATGACTTTGATGTTTTGCCACGCGAGCAAGGTGTCCAAGGCGTAAATCAGCTCTGACTTGGTCAAAGGTGTTTGGTTGCGGAAAGTAATTAGGAGGCCCGGTGGGAGTCGATCATGGGAAATCAACTTACGATGAATCAATTCGGCATAAATTTTCGTAACGGTCTCTACAAAAGCCGCAGGGAAGTTGACCTCGCCAGTGGGCACTTGGCCGCGCTCCTCCAAGCCGGGCCAGCGAGGTGGTGACGTTTTGATTTCAGCTGAATGTGGCACAGCAATTGAAGCCTGATAAGCAGGAACAATCATGGCGAATTTATCTCCGTCCAGGACGGTGGTGAATCCTTTTTCGGCCAACGCTTTTTCCAGGAGGAGAGCTGCTTCAGCATCGTTGGTGGCGGAGGTATTCAGGGTAAAGGAAGTCTGCGGCAGAGCAGTGGGGCGCAATATGCTTCGATGGGCGGTTTGTGCATAAAGTTCAAGCAGATGGCTTAGATCGAGATTCTCAAACTTCAGGGAAATAGGCGAAGATTTGGAGGGTTGATTTTTCACCAAAGTTGTTTGCTGGCGCAGCCTGCTCACTTCACTGCGCAGGCGGAGTAACTCGTTGAGTTGCGTTCGAGCTAGAGATTGCGCTTCGTTGCGGGAGGCGAGCAGGTTGGAAAAGCGTTTGTTCTCCGCTTCGAGTCGCGATGCTTCATCCATTTGCCGTCGCAACGAGCGATTTTCCTCGAGCAACTTAACCCCGGTTTGATGTTGGATTGCCAATGGCACGGCAATGGCCGCGATCAGGGCGCTGATGAGCAACAGTTTGGTCACCAGTGCCCAGGTGAATCCGCCAGTAGCCACGGTTGCAGCAACCGCAGTGCCGGAGATGGTGGCTATGATGCCAGCGGGGGCAGCGGAGACGGCTTCAGCGGTGAGGAGGCCAGCAAGGGCAGTAACGGTAAGCGTGGCTCCACGTTGATGTAAGAGGGTGCGGAGTTTGTCGAGGGCGCGGCTGACACGCTTTTGCGCGGCGTCTTCGCTGAGGTTCAGTGCGTTGCCGACAGTGCGAAGATCCTGACGGTTGAAGTAGCGGAGAACAAGGGCGTCGCGATCCGTTTCCGCGAGTTCAGCCATGGCGGGCTCCAGCAACGGTGCGATCTGATCCCAGGAGACATCAGGTTCATTTGAAAGCGAATTGAGTTGCATGGCGGTCTGTTCGCGTGCCTGACGGCGTCGTTCGGTGCGAATGCTTTTGGAAGCGGTGAAGCAGGCATGACGATAGAGCCAGCCGGGCAGTATCACATTCGGGGACAGGCTCGATGCCTTGCGGGCAAGATCGGTAAAGACGGTTTGGGTAACGTCCTGGGCGAGATGGGAATCGCCATTGGCCATGCGCAGGGCAGCGGAATAGACCAGATCGATATGGCGGGTGACGAGGCTGTTGAAGGCATCTTCGGAACCTTCGCTAGTGAAGCGTCGCAGGAGTTGGGCGTCGTCAGTCATGTTTTAGTTATTCTACTTTACATATCAGAACCCAAGGCTGGGCAAAATCCGACAAAGTTTTTTCAGGAGGGATCGCAGAGAAGTAACCCACGGTTGGCACAACTGGTGCTAGGTAGTTGTATTACAATTACACGGTCTCCGAACCTGCTGGAGAATTTTTTGTTTGGAATTGAGCACTGGATGTTCTTTGAGGGATAAAGGGTTGACTGGCTGAATATTTTTGACCAGCAAACATGTAAGAGAGGCAAAGGCTTGCTGCGAAATTGCATGATTTAAGCGGTTTACAGCATTGCTTGAAGTCTTGGATTGAAAAAACGTATCTGGAGAGACTGCGGGATGTTTTTAAATTTATACATAATGGGAGGTGGGGATGGGGAAGAAGGGCGGCGGATGGAATTGCAATATGCAGGGCTGCTTCGAAATATTTTTGCAATTTGCGAACCTGACAAGCCATGCAACGGAAGGTGAAATTATGGAAATATTATCACTCACTGGATTAAAGAAACTTAACCAAGCGTGCCTGGGCATCAGCACTTCGAGAGGCTGGCTCGTGGTGAAGCAAAATTCCTATTACTACACTTCCGACATTGGGGGTGCCACCCGCTTCCATTTATGGAATGACATTGGCCGCGAACTGAACCGGCTTGGGTTGTACAATCTTAAATACCAGGTTCTCCCCGTCGAGGCTGCAGACTGATTCCTATTTGTTTATGATTTTCAAAAAGTTTCGTCATGCATTGCGGCACGGTCAGCCGTCGTTGTTTGGGCCAAATCCGCAAATTCGCTTTGGCTGGCGGACAATCAAGGATGAATCTGTGGCCGCGAACTGTTCACAACTGCTTTCCGACCATTTGCAACAGGTGGGGCAGGCAGTGGTGAATGCGGTTGAGGATCTGAGTGCGGTGGTGGATACCACGGAGATGGAACGTGGCATGTATTGAAGCGATCCCAAAGGCTAGGAAAACATGCTCGGCGCCAAGCGGGCGACAATGAGAGCCATGCTCAATAAAAAGGAAACGTAAAACACGTGGCTGAAGATTTTGAAGATTGACCAGGGCGCATTGCTTTTATAAGCCAACATGCCGACGATTATTCCTGCCACAACGTGCCAGCCTAAAACCAAAAGCCAGACGCCGCCGGTGGTGTTGAAATCGTGTTTCTCCTTGCTGTGAATGAAAATAATGACCGCCGTAAAAAAAATCAGGGCAGAAATAAAGGATTTCAGGAAAGGCTTTTCGGTTTTCATTTTATGAAACAAAACAAATCTAGGTGCGGAAGCAGCTCTGTCAACGCGAAAGGGTTTAAGGCCTCAATCGAAGCGCCCATGGGTTCGTTGCCAGGGCGCAATGGCATTGCGAGTGAGAATTGTCTACGAGAACAGGGAACCGGCGGTGAGGCCGAGACCTTCGGCGACGCTGGTGAAGGTTTTGCCGGTGCGGACCTTGTTGGCGCCAAACATCTCGATGAAAAGTTGTTTGACGGCGGTGACTTCAGAGGTGCCGCCGGTGAGGAAGATGTTATCGACCCGGGCATCAGAGATGCTGTGAGCCTGCAGGAGTTCCTGAACGCAATGCCGGATGGCGCTGATGTGCGGTTGGATGAGGCCGTTGAACTCGAGAAGGGAAACTGGTTCGTGGAACGAGACTTCCTTGAGGGCGCAATCAATGGCGGTTTGGTCTGCGGAGGAGAGCCGGATTTTGGCTTCTTCAATTCTTTGGAAGACAGAATAGCCGTAATTCTCGAAAATAAGGGCGCGTAAATTCGCGATGCCCTTGGGATTCGTGGTGCGCCGCTGGACGTCGCGCAGGAATTCCATGGTGCGGCGTTCGCGCAAAAAGGGGATTTGATGCCACTCGCAGATATCGAGGAAAATGTGGTTGGGGAGGTTTAGCCATTTATCATCGGCCCACCACTGTGAACCTTGTCCGAAATGATGCAGGAGCTTGCCGCGCATGAGTTCGGAATCAAACTTGTTACCCGCGAAAGGAACACCCGCAGTGCCGAGGACCGTGGATTCACTGGTGCCGCTTTCACCGGAAGGCGAGAGGGACATGAGCGTGAAGTCGGAGGTGCCGCCGCCGAAATCGCCGACGAGCACGAGCTCGTTCTTTGTGACGAGAGTCTGGTAATACCGCGCAGCCGCGACGGGTTCGAACTCGAATTCGATTTGTTTGAAGCCGACGAGCTTGGCGGCTTTGTAAAGACGTTCCGTGGCAAGTTCTTCGTTTGGCGAATCGCCGGCAAATTTGACGGGACGACCGAGGACGACGCGGTCGATGGGGGCTTCGACAGCTTTTTCGGCAGTTTGCTTGAGCTGCCGCATCATGAGGGCAACGAGATCGGGAAGTTCGTAGCGGCGACCGTTGATGCGGGTCTCGGTGAAGGAGGAAAACGTGAGAAAGGTCTTCAGCGCTTGCAGGAAGCGGCCTTGAAAATTCGAGCGGACGTAGGCGGCGACGGCGTCATCGCCGACAAAAACGGAATTCTTTTCCTCCGTGGGAAAGTAGAGGAGCGAAGGGATGGGCCGGCAGATTTCTGCGTTCAATGGCGAGGGCGCGCGCCGGTCGAGGTCATAAACCGCAACCGCCGAGTTACTGGTGCCAAAATCAATTCCGCAAACGTAATTAGCCATGGTGAATTTGTGCCCGGATTTCGAGGCACAAGTCGGACACTATAACTGATGTGGGAGGGATAAAAAGATAAGAAGTGAAGATTTTTTCAGGAGTGAGAGGTGATGGCAGGACCGAAGTCAAAAAGAAGGAACTTCAGGAATAGCTAATTTTCAAAGAAGTTGAGTTTTATTCGTATTCACTGGACAGAGGTTTTGATTTTGCGGCATAAGTCTCGCGATTGCATCCATATCAGACAAGGACAAGGTGATGAAGGCAACCAGAGGCATAGGCTTGTTGGCGTTCACGCTGGTGACGTTGGCAACGTTCATTTCTAAACAGGACAATAAGGGGAGATTAGTTCTGTCCGTCGTCTCCGCATCAGCCCAAGAACTTCTGGTAACAAATACACCTACGAGGCTGAGGAACCTTCTCCAACCAATCAAGGTGGCTGACCTGACGGGGGCGGAGAGGGCAGAACTGGCCATACATTTCAAAGAGAAATTCAAACCGGCCATTGAGAAGTGGTGCAAGGCTTACGAAGGGCATGTGCCGTTCAGGCCGGAGGACGTGTCTTCGGAGAAATTTTCTGAGAGGTTGGAAAATTATTCTTACAGCTTTGTGATCGATGGTATCAAGCTAACCATTCACGAGATCAATGGGGTGGCGAGAGTTCTTGAAATGGAAACTCCCGCGGCAAAGACATTGCTCCAACCCCGCAAGGAGGGAACTGTGCCGAACGTGAAGGTTTCAATTACCAGTGATGAAGTAATCCGGATGGTCACGGCGGACACAGGCATCGAGTTCAAACCAGAGCAGGTGAGTATAGAACCGACCGGGGAGACCAGAGCGCTCAACGGTGGCGCGATGGTGGAAGTGGGCAGGCCAAGACAGGGAATCAGTTTTTTCGCGGATAAGAATGCCCTCATACTTGCATTTGGTGCTGATGGAATGCTGGTTGGATATGGGGGTTTTGGAGTGTTGCCCACAAACAATAGTGATTCTGCACTCGGCAAGCCTGTTCCACAGACGGTTACCTGCGTCAGAAACCTGCTGCAGATCGGGCTGAGTTTTAGAATGTGGGCGGGAGATAATCAGGATGAATATCCTTTCAACATCAGCACCAAGGAAGGTGGAACGAAGGAGCTTTGCCGATTGGGCAAGGACGGTTTTGATCTGAATGCCGGTTTCCATTTTCAAGTGGCCTCAAACGAGTTGAACAATCCACTGGTTCTGGTGTGTCCTCAAGATACCTCAAGAAAACCGGCCAGGGATTGGGTGAGTCTAAAGACTGAAAACGTGACCTATCGTTTGCGTTCCGGCACGAACATTAACGAGGCTAGTCCAAAGACAATTCTTGCGGTGTGTCCCATCGATGGCAACACGCTCTGGAGCGATGGAAGCGTGACGGAAGGTGAGCATAAGTAACGTCAAGATGTGGCAGTGAAAGATGCAAGAGTTTTATAGGGACAGAGAATTCGAATAAACGAATTATCATGAAACATTCTCAAATTCAAAAAATGCTGGCGCTGGCTGCGATGGTGGTGGGCGGGCTGGCTGTGGTGTCGGGTTTTTTTTGGTTGGTATATAATCCGAAGCCGGAGGAGGGATATACCGACATGCAAAAAGCGCAGGAAATAAACTGTGTCAACAACATGAAGCAGATCGGCTTGTGTTTCCGAATGTGGGCGGGAGATAATGGGGACAAGAATCCTTTTAACGTGAGTACCAATCAGGGTGGCTCGATGGAATTGTGTGCTGTTGGCAAGGATGGGTTTGATCGCAATGCCTGGCAGCACCTGCTTTGTATGTCGAACGAATTATCCACACCAAGAGTTTTGGCGTGTCCCAAAGATCCAGAGCACAAGTATGCTGACGGTTGGGCGCACTTAGGCGCTACCAATGTAAGCTATCTGGTGCGCTCGGGTACGAATATCGACGAGACCAATCCCACGAACATTTTGGCGGTGTGTCCGGTTGATGGGAATACGTTGTATTGCGACGGGCATGTGGTTGAAGGCAAACACAAATACTTTTAAATGTGGTCGTGAAACATCGTAGAACCCTCATCGTGAGTCTCGTGGTCCTGGTGATTGCGGGGACAGCGGTGGGGACGTATTGGCGGCGATGGAGTGAGCCGTGGTATGAGGGGAGGAGTTTGAGGTCGTGGTTGGAAGAGGGGGTGAGCGTGCGGTTCGATGGAGACCAGGAGGTTGCACCTTCGACAAAGGCATCTGAGGAGGCTGTGCGGCACATGGGGACCAATGCCATTCCTGCGCTCTTGCGGATGTTTCGGGCAGAAGATTCGCGACTGACGCAAAAGCTAATCGCGTTGCAAAATGAGTTTGA